>JAIRTH010000012.1 GCA_031255005.1 Puniceicoccales bacterium
AATACAGTAGATTTAACAATGACAATAGAGTAAATAAATGCATCCATCGCTCGGCGATTCATATTAACCGCATTGGCGCTTTATAAAAAAATAAACTTCCGTCAACTAAAATTATCAAAGAAAACCTGACATCCATATTTTATAAAATCTCCATATACATGGCTATAAAGATACGGATCAATCACATATTAATTAGGCAACATCCGTCATGGTCACATTGAACATCTTAAAACTCAAAAGATAGCGACCTTAAAAATTAGAAAAAATGAATGATAAAATATACGGTTATATTATGGAAAAATTTGAGAAATTTCCCAGTACAACATCTGTGATTATGCATAATCTAATTAATATATATACTGCCGATTTAGGTACCGCTGAGAAAAATCTTTATAAACTTCTATGGGGTATGAAAAATTTTAAAGAGCAGTAAAAATTTGACATTTTGGATACATTGAATATAATAAAATCTATTATGGTAGATGGAATTAAGGGAAATAATTACTGGGAGCCAAATAAAGTCCGTGGTTCCTATGGCAATACAAATCAACAACCATTGAACACATCCATATCAACGGAAAAAGCAGCTGAACATGTACAAAATAGCACAAATTTGATCCGCGATATGATCATGAACCAAAATGTTAACATTGATACACTTCGCAACGAAATTCTTTCAATAGCAGACAATATCCAGGGAGCTATGTTTTTAATAAAAAGCAACGGCGGCACAGCTAGTATAAATTTCGATCAAAAACTAGACCTAATGCATGTCCAAAGCAATCTCGTCCGGCTTCTACCACTTCTTGAGCTACTCATAAGCCCCACATCTCATCTTCTCGGCGAAAATAGTAAGTCAACTCTGCGCGTCATATTAAGAGATGAAAATGGTAGCTTGCAATCCATGGCCAATATATTGCAAGACATCCTGAATGCACTGCCATAGCTATTTTTTATTCACAAAGCTTTCTAAATATTTCCAAAAAGAACCACTGCCCTCGGTAAGCTGCTCATCCGTAACCGGCAGGCAAAACCTGTATAGAAAATCATTAAGTGTATGTTCGCCAAGAATATACCGACAATATATTACATCTTCATCAATGACTTCAAAGTAGATTCTTAAATCGTCGATTCTACATCTATAAATGTCTGTGCCTTCCCTTCGAAACCTTCCTATTGTCGCACTTTTGCCCAACGGAATGTTACCATCGCAAACTTCACCGATCTTGTCAAGAAGTTTTAATTGAATTAATTTATCCAATTTACTGAATTCATTTAAACTCTGATCGCTAAATGTAATTTGTTTCATAATGGGTTCTTTTGTTTTGAAATTCCCATCGATTATCCACCATTGATAGCATTAGCAAATCGAGGCAATACACAATGAAAATTTTATATATATCCCCAATAAAATATCACGGAAGCACTTGCTAGTCAATATATTAACCATATGACAAACTGCTATGGCTCTATTTTTATCAGACTCTCCGACGAAAATATTTCACAAATTTCGTGAAAATTTACAGGCCATCGACCCATTTAATAGCCTGCCAACGGCCATCGTTACACCAGATGTCGTCGATATGGATTTAATAAAAATGAAACTCATGGAAAGTGACACTGCGGCATTGAACTGCAACTTCTTTACGCTAAAAATGTTAATAGAAAAAGTTCAACCAGCATTAAGTAGAAAGCCTGCAACCAAAAAGGACCTGGCCATGATTTGCCAACAGATGGTTGAAACCATGCCTGCGAGCAGCGAAAAAACTCTACTCAGATCAAACATCTATGAATTTTTGGAAGCCATCGACGATATTACACAGGCGAATTGTAATTTCTCCATCTTCAACAACCAAAGATTCACTGCCGCCGCCCAGGCCCTCCAGACTGCAATGAAAAAATACAACATTTTCACAGCCAATGACCATCTAAATGACCAAATTAGTCATATGGCCAACAACAACCGTAAGATGTTCCAGCTGATGATGTTTTATGGTTTTTCATCGCTACACATTGATAAACTAGCGGCCATCAGCGCCCTGCAATCACTGGCAATAAATTCGGCTTTCTACTGCCTATATGATGAGTGCAGTGACGCGGAATTTTTCTCACTCGAACCGCTGGAAAAGCTTTTCGGCGAAGCAGAATACCTATACTCAGCCAATGAGATTTTTTTGCAAAATGTAAAAATTACACACACCGAAACACAATTCGCCGAAGCATCCTTCATTCTCGATGAAATTGAAAAAATTATACAGTCTAAAAAGATGGCCCATATCGGCCTGGTGGCACCGTACCATAATTGCCTTAGTCTAAACATTATTGCCAACATTCTGTCATCCAAAGGCATCGCCTATTATGACCCATCATCTAAATTCCTCCCGGCCACCCAAAACCAATTAATTTTATATGCCTGGGCAACATTTCAAGAAAAGTTAACACCGCCATCATTGTTAACTTTCATGAGGCAACTACTTATAAATCACATACTTGAATTCGATGACTTCAATAAAATACTGGACGAATTTTCCAAGGCATTCGACAATACATTGGAAAAAAATTGTACAAAATTGCTAGCATTCATAGGTCTGGATGAAGCATCAAAGTCTGTGTCACTTTTCAAAAAATATCCGTTGTTACCATGCCACGCAACTTTTTTTGAGTTTTTTAAATTAACAGAAAAAATTTTCCCAAAAATCATTGCCTCGGAAAATGTTGAAGTAGCAATGGCTTTCAAAACACCAATCAGTAGAGCTAACTTTTGCACCAGGCTAAAAGGAGCCATACTGGACAAAAGGCATAAAATTTCCACCCACTGCCAAAATAACTCCAAAATATGGCTACTCTCCAACCAACAGGCCGAAAAATATACATTCTCGCACCTATTCGTTCTGTCAGCAAACGAAGAAACCTGGCTCAGTCAATCTGAAAATATTTTCCTCAGCGATGAAATAAAAGGCAAAATAACTTCGACAGATAAAAAAATAACAACCTCTAAAATGGCCATCGACAGAAAGAGACATTTCCTCGACAATCTCTGCAACCTATCGCCAAATATTTTTATAACAGATCACAAAAAAAATACCCTAACTAGTTCCACGCCAATACATATCTTCGAAGATAACCAGGAAATACCGCCCGGTGATACAGCCAAGTCATACCTTGGCAGGATCCACAGCCAGCAACCAAAACCATCACCGAAGCAAATCGATGAATTCAAGCGCATCCATGCTCTGCGCCGAAACGAAGCCATTAAATTTGGCGACTACGATTACTCGTTGGATCAGAAGCAGATGGGTACTTTTTCCATCTCTTGCAAAGCCATCGAACGGGCAATAACCCATCCGGTCGATGTCTGGAATGAAACAATATTAGGGATAAAAAGCATACAACGTTTTGAAGCAGATGCAGTTACAATTCAACGCATCCGGGGAACTCTAATTCATAATCTGCTGGATTTTAGCTTTGCTAAAAGAAAACCTCAAAAAATACCAACCCAGAATGTGTTTCATAGCATCCTCGAGGCCAAACTATTTGGAATACATAACAAGATTAAAACGACCATTGGCCACCCATCACCGCTCTGTGAAAATATATTCCAAGAAAGCCTCCAGGTCGCCATGAACCTGGCCGACCATATCTCGAAAATTGGCGAAGGGAAATGGTTTTTTAGCGAATATCCCATATCGGGCCCCATCGTTGTCTCCGAGGCACTTACCATAACCGCCAAAGGCAGAGTGGACATGATCATCACCTCTTCACCAAATTTTCCTGACCCGGAAAATTCCTGCGAAAATATCATCATCGACTATAAAACTGGCATCGATAATCCGCTGACACCTGCCAAATTTGGAAAAATCGACGACCGTTCGGGCGAAATTAATCTAAGTGGTTTGCAATTAATACTATACGCCCTAGCTCTGCGATCCCGAGGCTGTAAAAATCTAAGCATTGCCATGGTAAAAGAAGATTTTTTTGAAGAACATGCCGACAGCAACATTCATTCTCTCAACGACTTCTCAAACATAACCCATGAGCATGTTATCAGAATAATAAAAAATATCGCCATCTACGGCTTATTTGGCCAGCAAAAATATGGAAAATTCCTCGGCATCAATCACAAACAGATCTCCATCCTACCCATAGCCACTGACATAATAAATAAAAGAGCTGCCCTTTTGAAAAGCAGCTCTGATTTTGACCATTTGCCCAAAAATCAATGATTGCAGATGCATATACGATTATTCAGAATCGTCATCATCCTCTTCATCGGATTCACTATAGAAATCCTCGTCGAAATCCTCATTAACTCTAACCGACGCTAAGCTCGGATAGCTAAAGAGCATGCAAGAGGAACCAGCCACTTGAAACATTAAAACAGTCAATAAAACAATGAATCTACTTCTTTTCATAATATACAAACTCCTTTTATTTTCCCATCATTCGGGTGGCAATAACATATTACTATCAGCCACCAATGCAACAAAAATATGATAAAATAGTAAAATAAGACACATGGATGTCACACTAGTGTATAAATATAAATATCATAGAATACCATCTCCTTCAGTATCGGATTCCATCTCAAATCTATCAAAGGCTTCGCTGAGATTCGCAAAATCCTTATTATTATGAATCTTTTCATAGGCTCTCAACTCGGCCTCCAATTCACTTGCATCGTAATTCGCTGCCTTCACTGATAATCCAATCCTCCGTTCATTTTTATCAATTTTGATAACCCTGGATGAAACCTCATGGCCCACCTGGAGCACATCCTTCACTTTCTCAACGCGCTCTTCGGCCACCTGACTTATATGGACAAAACCATCTATTCCGCTATGTAACTCAACAAATGCCCCATAGGCAGTAATCTTGTTGACTTTGCCAGTAACCAAACTACCAATCTGGAATATCTCGTCTATGGTTTCCCATGGATCTTTTTCTAACTGTTTGATACCCAACGCAATCTCATGCTTGTCCATGTCCACATTAATGACAACCGCATCCACCATATCGCCTTTTTTCAGCACATCATTCGGATGATTTATCTTCCTCGTCCAGCTTATATCAGACACATGAACCATGCCATCAATCCCTTCCTCCAACTCCACAAAGGCACCATAATTGGTCAGATTGCGGACGGCTCCTCTCACCCGAGCTCCAATGGGATAGTTATGCCTGACCATTTCCCATGGATTTTCTTCTAACTGCCTGATACCAAGAGCAATCCTCTGATTATCTTTCTCTATGCCCACCACCACTGCCGAAATTATATCGCCCACCTTCATGATTTCACTGGGCTTATTTATGCGTTTCGTCCAGGACATTTCTGCAATGTGAATTAGGCCTTCCACGCCCTGTTCCAATTCCACAAATGCTCCATAGGGCACCAAATTGACCACTTTGCCAGAAACCTTTGACCCAATGGGATACTTGGCCTCTATATTTTCCCAAGGATTTGGAGCCGCCTGCTTCATACCTAATGAAACTCTTTCGCGCCCCTTATCGATGTCCAAAACCATTACACTTACCTCTTCTCCTACGGAAACCACATCCTCGGGATGAGAAACTCTGCCCCAGGATACATCTTTTATATGTAACAGTCCATCAAGACCATCTAGATCGACAAACACACCATAATCCGTTATGTTCTTCACCACACCACGACATATATCACCCACATTGATATTATCCAGAACCTTCTGACGCTTTTCATGGCGTTCTTCCTCGATCAGCTCACGACGAGAAACGATCACATTTTTTCTTTCTTGATTTATCTTAACTATTTTGAAATCATGAGTTTGACCAATATACTGCTCTAAATTTCTTGGAGCCTGCACATCAATTTGCGAACCCGGAAGGAAAGCATCGACGCCTATATTGACAATCAAGCCACCTTTGGTTTTCGACTTTATTTTGCCAGAGACCACCGAACCTTCAGTACAATTTTCTACGATAACCTCCCAATTTCTTTTTTGCTGGGCCTTGTCATAGGAAACGACCGGCAAACCAAATTTATCTTCAAGTTTTTCCAAAAAAACCTCTATTTTCGAACCGACTTCCACATCACTGATATCGCTAAATTCTGATATCGGGATCCTGCCATCGGTTTTTGTACCGATGTCGACATAGACGAAATCATCGCCTATGGATGTGATTAGTGCATCTACGACACTTTTTTCGCTTAATTCTTTAACTGGATTACTTATTAAAAGAGACTCCATTACGCTAGACATAATAAAAACTGGTTAATTGTTAATAACATAGAGTCCAGGCTACTGACCATGGAAACTCTGGATTTTCGATATTACATTTTATCTGGCCTAGGCAAGTAGAATTATATCAATTCGCCATGAAACCTTAGCAACGGCCATTGAGCGATGGATACTTTTCAATCCGAGGTTCCATTTCCGAACAATTTTTATTTTTTATAAGAAAACTCACCGTAGGTAGTCTCATCATTGGTCAAATAATTTGTCCACATTTTCCATTTTCACATTAAAATACTCTCCGCAATGCCATTCCGTATATATTGCAGCCTTATATACATCTTTACCATATATCTCTTCATTATATACCCCATCACTCCGTTTACTTATAATTTCATCACAAAAGGTTTTCAAAATATCAAGACAGTGATCAATTTCGACTTTCATTGCTTTAAATTCATCCTGACCCTTAATTGTATTACTGGATATACTATTTAGCTTTTCTTCTATTCCCTTTAGATCATTCATACAGTACCGCATCCTAAGTTCTAGTATATCCAATTTTAATGAAATTTCTTCATTTTCTAATGAAGGGTTTTCTCCTGAAGATTGAGTACCTCCCTCGCATTTGGCATCTATATTTTTTCTATTGCGTTCTGCAACATATTCAAAAGAATCAGTACTTACTTTTTCCTTATAAAATTTACAATAGTTGTTCATACATTTTGGACCTACACCCCCAATTTATTCCATGATATGGAAGTATCTTCGGGTTGTTTGGTTTTATCTACTACCATAGGTTCCGATATCATTTCTTCAAAATTGAATTCGGTTTTGAATTTACCATATAAATCTTTTGCCTCGGTAAACTTCATTTCAGCATTATTTTCGTTTTTCCTATTTACTTCGTTTTTCCCATTTACTTCATTTTTCCCATTTACTTCGTTTTTCCCATTTACTTCGTTTTTCCTATTTACTTCATTTTTCTTATTTACTTCGTTTTTCTTATTTATTTCATTTTTCTTATTTATTTCAATTTCCGCTTCATATTTCATAAGAGTTGCTACTTCTTTTCCAGTAAGGGCTTTACCTTCCTCAATTTTTTTTTCAATCTTTCCGCATTTTGTCACCTGCTTTCTGCTCAGTACATTACAATTTCTTCCTGATATAGAGTTAAAGTTATCTGCATTTATCTTATACCTTTCTCCGAAATTTTTATTTAAGACTCTGTTAATTATATTTTGTAATCCATTACTCTTTTTTTCAATTTGTACTTTAGCGTCGCCTATCGTGATTTCTTTTTTATCACGAAGTTCTTTTCTTTTGCTAGAAATATGCGGGTCTTGAATACGCGAGTCTTGGAATCCATAGCTACCTCCATTTATGCTCATAATATCCTCCTATTTATAATTTTACAACAATACCTTCTTAAAATCATTGACATTTGCTATGCAATTACTTCAGTAATTCCAGAAGAGTTAGCACCTTTTATTTTGTGATTTTTCTTCTCCTTGGCAAGGAAACTTTGGATTAACTGATCTTTTCTAAGTCCAAAGGAGTCCTATATCCCTAACCATCTAGGGGCCATGATGATTTCGTCATTTATTTTATATTCATCCCAGGAAGCCGACTGCCGTGGATAATTTTTCGACCTTTCCTTATCTAAATCAAGAGAAATTTACCTTTGATTCTGCTTCTGAGTCTGGCCAAATTTCACATCCCAAACCCTTCAT
>JAIRTH010000013.1 GCA_031255005.1 Puniceicoccales bacterium
TTTAAGCAAAACACTGGCTCAGTTAAGCAAAACACTGCCTCACCTCAGCCAAAAATTACCTCAACTTCGACGCCAAACACTGGCTCAGTTAAGCAAAACACTGCCTCACCTCAGCCAAAAATTACCTCAACTTCGACGCCAAACACTGGCTCAGTTAAGCAAAACACTGCCTCAGCTCAGCCAAAAATTACCTCAACTTCGACGCAAACTGACTTAGTTAAGCAAAACATTACCTTATATCAGCAAAAAATTGACTCAGCTCCGCAAAACACTGACTCAGCTCCGCAAAACATTGGCCCATTTAAGCAAAACACTGCCTCAGTTAAGCAAAACATTACCTCAACTTCGACGCAAACTGATAATCCCAACTCTCCTGGTGATGACGAAACCACATCGCATAGAAATGCTGATACCGGTGATAATATTAACATAAATATCAAAATCAATACCGGTGGTAGTAATTCTAAACACATAGATAAATCAATTCATAATCATAACAAAACTATTAACAATTACTATGGATCTGCGCCGGTCAATACACCAAACCCTCAGAAAATTGAAAATCCAGAAATAAAATCTCCAGACGATCTACCTCCGGCAAATATAGCCACTGACCAGCCAAAAATCGATGGACCTAAATCGCCATCGATCGATCCATTGGGCAATTCACCCAATGCCAATAAAACAAGCGGTGACTCGACAATCATAGATATCTATAAACAAGTTTCAGGACAAGATATCGACGACGTAAAAAAGGGAATTAGCAAAAATAAAATCGATTTAGATAGTATTCTTAAGGAAATCGGGATGACAGACGATGATAGAGCCATGAGGTTTATCGCAGCTACATTTCTATCCCTAAGTCCAGAAGAACGCACAAAGGTATTTGACGATAAAGGAAGACTCGAAACAACCATAAGAAATGCAGCATTTACTTCAACAGTTTCCAAATCCAACAGGGTAAAAGCATTACAGACTCCCAACATTAGTAATTCCTATAGCAACCTGAAGCTTCATGGGGGCACCACCATAGGGAACCCCCTCGAAGGCCACATATCTTCCCAGGCTAAAGCTCAACTCCAGGCACTATCATACTTCGAAGCAATGATTGGTTCATCCAAGCTTGAAACCGTTGAAGCAAATAAGCTGCGAGCAATAGTTTTCAATATCATAAACGATGATAGGGTTTATACCGATGGATGGGATAATACAGCCAATGATTACCTAGCCAGAATATTAGCCAATGAAAAAGTACAAGAAGCTACTGAATCAATGGATAAAAACATATGGCGAAATTTTAAAAGAAACGTTTCGCATGACCGCACTATCAATGAACATAAGAAAAGTGTTGCTGGTAATATGTCACTAAAAACTGGCACATCATCTCTTGGAGATAGGATAGGAATGTATAGGAATAAAACAAATGCCTCCAATACCAAACAGCCGTAATCGCCACAGGGACTTAATGAAGAATTGATGAAGGAATTTGATGAAGGAATTTGATGAAGGATTACAAAAGACTAGTAACATAAAAACGATAAGTGCTAATGATGCAGCAACGGCTTTTGGTGTGAAACTAAAATCAGCCCAAAACCAGCAAAATCAAGTCCCACCTCAGCAGTAAGATCTTTTGGTATGGAACTTAATAGTACGAAATCTCCAAAAAATTAATCGCCCTAGAAAGACAAAAAAACATTAAAGCAACCCTGAATTGTCACATACTCCTTAGGCTAATAAATCCACAACTAGAAATTACATAATTCTTTCAAATTCTATGATTTTTTCACAAAGAATTTATTCGTGTGGTTGCACGCCATGATAAAAAATTCGACATCGAGAAACAAGTCAAATCTAAATCAATCGACCAATCTACAATAATTTTGACTAAACCTAAATACAAATCAATAAACTTAGTTTCTGGCCAAAAATCTTTCGGTTTCTCGCCTGACTGCTTTGGCCTTTAGGTCGGCCCGTTTGTCGTAGAGCTTTTTTCCTTTGCACAGAGCGATTTCTATCTTCACAAGACCACTCTTCACATAGATCCGCGATGGTATAACATTAACACCATCACGCTCCATCGCATTGCGAATTTTCTTCATCTCCTTGGCATGCAGCAATAACCTACGCTTCCGGCAAACCTCATGATTTGAACAGCTACCAAACCTATATTCGTCAATTCTGGCATTGCATAGCACTAAAAATCCATCTCGATCAACCATCACAAATGCATCGTTGATCTGGGCACAGCCAGCCTTTACCGATTTTACTTCGGTGCCAAGCAAAACAATCCCAGCTTCGGTAACGACACCAACCTCGTAATCATGACGCAATTTTCTATTTCGTATCTCTAAAGTCTTACTACCATCGCGCTTCACCACAAATCAATCACTAATTTTTTCCATCTGGAAGTTCGTAGGAAATCTTTCCTTCCACTATTTCCCTAAGCGCCACATCTTCCGGACTAAGCCACTCCAACGAATCTATGAAGGATTCTGCCCCAAACTTCAACTGACGAACCCTCCGAGATACAATGTTTATTAATATCATCGGGTCACTTATTATATTCTGCGCCGCATATAAATAATCATCTCTCATTTGCTAACCCCTTACCATAGGTCACGTTTAATCTTATATTTAGCATGTCAATGCTTTTATTAACGAAATTTAACAAAAATGAATGAATTGATGAAAATATTGAGTTGATTTCGCCAGGTGTGTATTTAGCATCCACTCCATGAGTAATTTCGGACACTGTTGCGATGATGATGATGACGAATGCCGTTGCAATGGTTATAATAAAATCGTCGATTCGATGATACAAAGAAAATTTCTCGAGGAGAGAAAGGTATTTTTATGGGGTGCCATCGAAGACAATTCCGCAAAAAATATAACTGAAAAGCTTCTATACCTTGAGCTTACAGATCCTGGAAAGAAAATTCAATTTTTCATGAACACACCGGGAGGTTCGATCACAGCTGGCATGGCAATCTACGATACGATGAAATTAATGACTTCACCCATAGAGATGATCGTCACTGGGCTGGCAGCTAGCATGGGATCGATACTTTTGTGTGTACCAAAAAAAGGCAATCGATTTTTATATCCCAACGCCAGAGTTCTGATCCATCAACCACTTATAACCGGAAGGATTGTTGCGCCGGCTGTCGATATAGATATTCAGGCTCAGGAGATGGAAAAAATTCGCGACGAAATGAATAAAATACTCTCCGATGCTTCGGGCCAACCCATGGAAAAAATTCGCAAAGATACGGATCGAGATTTTTATATGAATGCCAAGGAAGCCATCGACTATGGCCTAGCCGATGCCATCACCAGCAAGCTATGGTAACCAAAATTTTATTCATATTTCACATTTTTTGCAAATTCCATGTCATTAATATGATGAAACTCACAGGCAGTCTTTGTTGACTGTCTGTGAATTTTTCTACTTTTTTAAACCAGTCCATCTACTCATTGGCCAAACAATTTGCCATTCAGTCGCTATAAATCAGCTAAAAAAAAGAATTTTTGTCTATTTTCCATCCACAGGCAAATAATACTTTACTCCGTTCTTTGTATATACACGTATTTTTCCACTTCTAGTAATACTAGACCTTCGTAAATTATTGTGCTGCCTATTATTATGAAGCCTGGCATTCCATCTTCTAAGATCACTTTTTCTCAAAAGACTGGAACTTTTTCTCTTCCAAAGACCTTTATTTGATGAATCATCGTCTGGTTCCTCTTCATCATCATCTTCGTCGTCATCTTCTTCCGAATCATCATCATCGGATTTTTTATCCAAATGATCACCAGATTTTGGTAAATTAAATGACTCTAATACGAAATTTGAATGGGACAATTGGACGGCCCGATTCGACCTATCCATAGAATTGCCATCAGAGGATTCTGGATCCGACTTGGTATTTTTTTCTAAATCACCACCAGATTTTGGTAAATTAAATGACTCTAATACGGAATTCGAATGGGACAATTGGGCGGCTCGATTCGATCTATCCACAGAATTGCCATCAGAAGATTTTGAATGTGATTTGATATTTTTTTCCAAATCATCACCAGATTTCGGCAAATCAACAGACTTAGTACCAGAATCTGAATATTCGGATATGTTTTTATCTGATTGACATTGGAAATTATCGCCAACCAAATTACTTGGTTTATTTAAGCTAAATTTCCAAGGAATGGGTAATCCAAACCAATCGCAGCGATTTTCATTGGTTAATTTATCGGATTGAAAAATATCATATCGTTTATTCTGAACTTGTTCATTGGCAACCAAATCGGTTTGTTTAAGCACATTGCCATCGTTAAAAAGCACTACTAAACTTTCTGGTTCCGACGCCAATGAACGTTGCTTTGATTCCATTACTGCTTGATCCGCATCGATACCAAGCATAACATGTACAGATTTTCGAACCAATTCAACCCTGCTCCTAATGTGATTGCAAACCTTATTTACATCAACCATGTCGCTTGCATTGCAAGGATTTAAAGCCTCAATCAATGTCAAATACATGGCTTCACAAAATTCGCACAATGGCGCATTGGCTGCCTTGGTATAGATTGAAAAATCGCTGATAGGTTCATTCATATCTTTTAGCTCATATATCATATCATTCGTCATGGCATTTATGGCTTCAATACTAGAATAATCGCTATCCAACGCGGTAAGTATATGGCTAAACATGGCATCGGCATATTTCATTATTTTATCGACATCATCGGCAGAATCTATCATGGGAATACTAACGGCCTTATCATTGACACAATCAATCTCCGAAGGCAATTCATCTTCATCCATGACTAGGGCAAAAGCTTTTCGAATCGAATCGCTACTCATTTTTAATTCTGCTTCTTTATCATATAAAATAGCATTGAATTTCGTCAACGGCCCCAGAGCAAAATCCATATTTGAATGTATAAATCGCACTGCTCCGGCCTCATAGATAACTTCCTGCTTATACCATTTATTATCAACAAACCTACCACCAACATAGCTCTTCCAAACTTTTCCTTTATAACCATTTAAAGATTTGATCACGTTGTTTTTAGATTTATTGCCACTGATACCTCGCGGATTATATCTATCGTTTAGTACAAATGTTTTAATTGTACCAGGGATCTCACTGCTATTGCATTTGCGGGCATGGATAAATTCGTGAAACATAACATTACCTTCGTAGTATGAACGAACTTTCACATTGCTATTCTTTGAAAATTTGAATCCCATGGCCTCTGTGGACAGAGATACAAAAATTATCAAGACAATTCCACAAAAATATCTATATAAAATTTTTACACCCATAATAAACTTTAAAGAAGTAAGACGAGATTATCATGACATATATATACCTATTTTGTCAAGATAATTATAT
>JAIRTH010000014.1 GCA_031255005.1 Puniceicoccales bacterium
ATCTAGGTTAACTAATTGATTCATAATTAAATATTCATAATTAAGAATAAATTTTATTGTAAATTAACGAAACCACTCTATAATCTTCATTATTATGGTTTTATTAGATATATCAGTGGTTAGAATGGCTATGTCATTTTTAGTTTTTGCCGCCATTCTAAATTCTGGATGCACATCAAAGGCTCCGGGATCGAAAAATGGAGCAGCTCCGGCACCTAAAGCCGCTTCTGCTCCGGCACCTAAAGCCGCTTCTGCTCCGGCACCTAAACCGGCTGCTCCGGCACCTAAAGCCGCTTCTGCTCCGGTACCTAAACCGGCTGCTCCGGCTAAACCTGCTGCCAAATAACGCTGGCCGCTGGCATTTGTCTGCCCATGGACAATTAGACTAGTTCAGTTGGATCCACATCAAGATATTCTCGAATATCCCGTGGAAATTGAAATTTCTTCCTTAGTGTACATAGATTTTTCACCTGGACACCTATTGATCCGGTCACAAAGAAGCAGGTGGCAAATCTATACCAGTTATTTACTTTCTCTATCATGCACCTCGTTGGACCTTTCATTTCTACTGATGGATCAACGAGGTTTTTTTTCAAAAATAATTCCCAGTTTTTTGCAAAAAATTCTGCCTTAGATTCATTTCTACTCATTATAATGTGGCGAATCAATTTTCGATAGGGTGGATAGCCAAAAAGTTGTCTAATTGCCAGCTCTTCCTTCATGAAACCACAAAAATCATTCCTCCGGGCTTTGGCTATGGCAATGCATTCTGGCCTAAAAGTTTGCAGCACAACTTCACCCCTCGCATCGCCGCGCCCTGCCCTACCAGACACCTGTACAATCATTTGAAATGTCCTTTCCATGGACCGAAAGTCTTGTACATTCAGCGAAATATCACAATCAATCACACCCACCAATGTGACATTCGGAAAATCTAAACCCTTAGCTATCATCTGGGTTCCAAGCAAAATATCCACCGATCCTTTCCTAAATTCTGCCAAAATATTTTTGGCCTCATCCTTTCTTTTTATGGAATCCGAATCCATTCGAGCCAGAGATGCCTTCGGAAATATCCGGGAAATAATTTGTTCCAGTCGTTGAGTACCAACACCATTGTAAAATATTTCCAATCCACCACATTTTGGACAGTTTTTCTTTGGTGGCTCGGCATAACCACAAAAATGGCATTTCATCAGCTGTTGGCTCCGATGATAGGATAGCGACACATCGCAGTTCGGGCATCTGGCCACATGGTCGCAATTTGGGCATAAAGCCATGGGGGCATAGCCTCTTCTGTTGAGCAATAAAATTACCTGCTCATTTTTATCCAATCTGTCAAAAATCTTGTCGCATAATAAACTAGATATAACACCCTTTTCATATCTGCGGTCGATCAAATGGATCATAGGCAATACACTATTGCCAACACGTGAGGTTAACTCATTTAATTTATAACCTTTACGACTCACGTTGAAATAGGATTCCGCCGATGGCGTTGCTGAACCTAAAACGCATAGGGCATGGTTAAGCTTCGCTCGGTACACTGCCACATCTCGACCATTATACCTGGGCTGATCGTTCTGCTTATAGGATTGATCATGTTCTTCATCCACAATCACCAAGCGCAGGTTTTTCAATGGTACAAATAGTGCAGACCTGGCTCCAACCACCACCTTTGCTTGGCCAGCGGCCATAACCAACCAAGCATCCTTCCTTTCTCCATCCGAAAGATTACTGTGCCAGAGCACCACTCCATGGGCCGAAAATCGACTCCGAATTCTGTCCAATGTCTGTGGCGTTAAAGCCAATTCGGGTACCAAATATAAAACCTCTCCGCCGTGTTTTATAACATCTTCCATAACATCAAAATATACTTCAGTTTTTCCGGACCCTGTAATGCCATGGAGCAAATGCACAGAAAATAAACCCTGTCTAAAGCTGCCTCTCATAGCATCCGCCGCTGCCTGCTGAGCCTCGGTCAATACCATAGTCCGAGGATTATGGCCATCTCCATGGGTACCAATCGGATCCATCCTGATTTCATTCACAAATTCTTCGACAAATATGCCTTTATCAATCAAGCCATTAACCACATTGGCAGAAAACAATTTCAATAGCTCCTTTTTCAAACAGCTTTTGATAGATTTAAGATAATTATAGGCCTGATGTTGTTTAGGAGCCTTCCGAAGTAATTTAAGTAATTCATTATCATCCAATAGGTTAGCTATCTTTATCATCGTAGATAATTTTGCCGAAACATTCCTGCGCAAAGCGCTGGGAACAGCACATTCGAAAACGCTGGCCAATGATGCATTGTAATAATCTGATATCCAACAACATAATGACATAACATCAGCACTAACCACCGGAACATCGTAGATAATATTGGATATTTCTCGCAGCTCAAATCCATAGTCATCATTACCGTCTGAATCCACCAGATCTAGAACCACTGCCTGGACCAGATGGCGCCCCAAAGGGACCAGAACCAACATGCCAATCTTCAAAATATCCACCAGTTCATGGCGAACGGTATAAATAAGTGCCTTATTCAGAGTTGAAAATAAAACTACCTTGGCCAATTGCATAGCTAAATCTCAAAACCAACTCGATATTTCGCATCGAGAAATCTAAACATTTTTACTCCTGTGCATTTTAATATTTAAATAAACCCAGGACAACCTTATATTAAAAAAATGTATCCTAGAAATTTTATATTCGTTGGTGTATTCGGAATGGGCATGGCACCACTGGCCATATATATGGCACAGCAAGGACATACAGTTTATGGCTGGGATGACAATGAAAATGAATCCATGGCACTTTTGCTGGAAAAAAATGGCATTGTGATTCTAGCCGGTGACCATTGGCCCAAATCCATAGATCAGCTGATATATTCCAATGCCATTGGCCCAAATCATCCTATGCTTAACTATGCTAGATTGAACAAGTTAGAATACATCAAACGGGGTATATTTTTGTCAAAGATCGCTAAAAACAAAAAGCTAGTGGCCATCACCGGTTCCCATGGTAAAAGTTCTGCCACGGCTCTCCTAATCCATCTGCTTAAAGAACATAGCGTTCCATTTAGCCATATCATCGGCGCCCTGCCTAGAGATCGCTCATTTCCAGCAAATTTCGATAAAAATTCAGAACTGCTTATCTGTGAAGTGGATGAAAGCGATGGTACCATTGAAAATTTTACACCATATATCACGACCATATTGAATTTTGATGACGATCACTTGATCAACTATGGCTCCTTTGACGCCATGAAAAATGCCATTTCAAAGCTTTTTTCACAAACTAGCCACAGCATAATTGTCCCACAAACCGATGAAATGCTGGTCAATTTGGCCAAGGCCTCCGGTTCTGCTCCACGGAAATTTTGTCCGGACCCTAGCTCATTCGCTACCCACAATCTATTCGCCATTTTTAGCACCTTTGAGGCAATTACTGGCACCAAGCCAGATTTGGATAAAGTAAACAAATTCAATGGTTTACAACGCAGAGATGATTTTCTTGGTATCATTAATGGCCACGACATCTTCTGTGACTATGCCCACAATCCAGCAGAAATTTCAGCCTACATCACATCCAAAGCCGATAAAAAAAATTACATTCTGTTCCAACCCCACAGATATACCAGGACGAAACAGTACCTGGCTGAATTCTCAGAAGTTTTAAAAAAATCCATTCAAACAGTCATTCTTCCGGTGTATAAGTCCGACGAAATTGATAAAATCCCCGGTGGTACCAGCCAAGATTTGCTGAATCTATGCCACGATCATCCTACGGCTCTTGCCGAAACCAACCACGATTTACAGGAAAAAGTGTCGCAGTTTTTATCCACAACCGACGAAGCAAATTTGTTGTTCATCGGAGCAGGTAGCCTAAACCTAATGGCCAATGCCATGATAAAAGATATAAAAGCCAAAGAAATAACTAAGGAATTGCATGCCAATGGATTAGCCGATGAACTTGGATTGTCTGTGACCACAAAATTGTCGGACCATAGCACATTTAAAATAGGTGGAACGGCAAAAATTTTCACCGAACCAAGTCACCTGGATTCGCTGCTCGCATTACTATCCATCCTAAAAAAATACCAATTTCCTTGGCTCATCCTAGGCAATGGATCCAATATGCTCTTCGATGACGAAGGTTTTGCCGGCGCAGTGATAGCTCTGACCAATAAGTTTTGGAAACAAGTTATCTGGTCGGATGAAAATACAGTAACAGTCTCCGCTGGAACATCTTTGAAAACATTTTGCCATGATGTGGCAAGCCATGGGTTCTTGGATATAGCTGGTCTATGTGGCATCCCTTCCACTGTGGGCGGAGCGTTGATCATGAACGCCGGTGCCAACAATATGGAAATTTCCACACCACTGATTTCGGTTAAAATTCTAAATGCCAACGGCGAAATATGTAATATAAATAAATCTGAGCTTAAATTTAGTTACAGGTCTGGCATCGATGTAAAATCTGGCATAATACTATCTGCCCTATTCCAGTTCAAAAACAAAGCACCTCTCAAAGACATAATGGACGCATCCAAAGAGTTCACGCGCAAGAGGTTGTTATCACAGCCACTGGAACCAAGTGCCGGAAGTGTTTTTAAAAATCCACCCAGTCTGTCGGCCGGCAGATTGATCGATGACTGTGGGCTGAAAGGTACCAAAGTCGGCGGTGCATCAATCTCTCCAAAGCACGCGAATTTCATAGTAAATAACGGCCATGCTTCGGCCATCGATGTAAAAACCTTAATAAAAATTGCCCGGGAACGGGTCTATGAAAAACACGAAATTTTTTTAAATCGTGAAATTTTGTTGGCATCGGAACTAATTTGATGAGAATCGAAAAAGATAAAAAACTCCGGATGGAGCATTTATTCAGGATGGAACATTTATTCAATTGTTTACAGCAGCGTTCTGCTGGAATTTTACATCATCTGACCTGCTTGCCCAGTGATCAAGGCATAGGCTGTATCGATGGCAATGCAAAAAGCTTCCTGGATTTCCTTCGGGTAAGTAAAATAAAATACTGGCAAGTTTGCCCATTGTCTCCAACAGGTTATGGTGATTCTCCCTACCAAAGTTTATCCAGTTTCGCAGGCAATCCCTATCTGATAGATTTGAATTATTTTATAACAGAAGGTTTTCTTTCCAAAGAAGATATGAAACCTTTGGCCGAGCTTCCAAGGGACCATGTCGATTTTGCCAAATTAAATGAATTGTTCTGGCCCATAATATTCTCCGCTGCGGAAAATTTTCTCAAAAAAAATCAAAGCGAAGATTTTAATAAATTCGAAAAATCAACAAAATGGCTTGATCCATTCTGTAGATTCATGGCATTGAAAGAGTATTTTGACAAAAAACCTTGGTACCAATGGCCGGATGAGTTTTCATCCATTAGAAATCTGAAAAAACTTCCACCAAAAGTAACAAAATCCATAAACCTGCACAAAGCCATACAGTACATTTTTCATAGACAATTCTCTGACCTGAAAAACTATGCCCGACAAAATGGTGTCAAATTAATAGGAGATATCCCCATTTTTCCAGGTTTGGACAGCGCTGACCTTTGGGCTAACAGAGAAATTTTTCTATTCGATGATAAAGACCAACCTACACTGGTGGCCGGTGTCCCTCCAGACTACTTTTCGGAATCAGGACAATTGTGGGGCAATCCATTATATAACTGGCAAGTTCTCAAGAAGATAAATTACAAATGGTGGTTGGATCGCCTGGAAAGAAACCTCGAACTCTACGACGTGATTCGACTGGATCATTTCCGTGGTTTCTACGATTTCTGGGCCATACCCTTCGGCTCCGAAACGGCCAAAAATGGTTCCTGGGAGCCAGGGCCAGGTATAGATTTTTTCAAAGCTATCCGAAAAAAATTTCCGAAATTAGAATGTATTGCTGAAAATTTAGGTGATCTAAATAAAGGCGTAACCACCATGCTTGAAGCCACTGGTTTTCCAGGCATGGCCGTCTTGCAATTCGCTTTTTCAGACTTCCCCAAAAGTACTTATCTACCACATAATCAGTACCGAAACAATGTCATGTACACTGGTACCCACGATAATAATACCCTACGAGGTTGGTTTAACTCCTTGGATGAAATGGATAAACATAACCTGCGACGCTATGTAAAGTCCGACAATAATTGCATAGTCTGGGCACTCATAAATGAAGCCTATAAATCGACCTGCAATACAGCCATAATTTGCACTCAGGATATACTAGGACTGGACCACGACGCTAGACTAAATACACCTGGCACCCAAATGAATAACTGGGCATGGAGAATGACCGAAGAACAGTTTGTAGCACTGAAAAAATCCTCGGAAACCCTCAAAGAATTGGCCGAAATCTATGATCGATGATCCACGGAATTTTTTAAAAACTCCAGGGCTTTCTGCATATCCTCCGGCGTATTTATTTCTATGGTCGGACCATCAGCCATTAGCGTGCTAATGCGGAAACCATTGTCTAAAAATCTTAGCTGCTCTAATTTTTCAACGTCCTCTAACTTGCTGGACTTTAATGAGTAATATTTTAGCAAAACTTCCCTGGCATAGCCGTAAACTCCAATATGACCAAGAAAATTATAGGCCTCTAGCCATTTTGACCTGTCCTTTTCATCCCGAATAAATGGTATGGTGCTCCTTGAAAAATACATCGCCTCACCCAAAGAATTTACCACAACTTTTACCAGATTTTGATCAAAAATATCTTCGCTGTTAACGAGTTTGAATACGGGCGTGACCATCTCGCAGTCATTATTTTTGGCAAATTGTACTATTTTTTTCAATACATTTATGTCCAGTAGCGGCTCGTCAGCCTGAAGATTTATGATAAAATCACCTTCAATCCGATCCAAAGCCGAAGCAATCCTTTCGGTACCACAGGAACAATCCGGTGAAGTGGTAATCACTTTCGCGCCCCAGGACATGGCCTCTTGGCGAACCATATCTTCATCAACAAGTACCACAACCTCATCAACATCAGTAACAGCACAAGCCTTAGTCCATACGCGCTTTAGCACCGGAATGCCATCCAAGTCTGCCAAAATCTTACCCGGAAATCGACTAGACGACCATCTAGCAGGTATAGCAATAACACTATGCATAATAGAATTCTAAACTAATTTCCCCAGGTCCTTTTCTTATGCCTATTTGCCCTAGAACGCTTACTGCGTTTATGCTTATTCATTTTCAACCTACGCTTTTTTTTCAGATTCCCCATGGAAAAACCTCTATATAAATCAATTACTTAATTCAGGAGTAGGAAACCCTAATCCTGAGTAAAGCTTTTTCTTATAATTTTTTGAAAAAATGACAAAATTTTTGACATCTTTTATGCTCGATAGGTTATTCTTTACAAATCGCTTAAATTAATAAAATTTGCCATGTTGATAAGTAAGATTTCAGTCAAAAATTTGACCATGAGCTATGGAAAAACCGTGGTGATGAATAATGTGACCTTTGAGGTGAAGCCCGGTGAAATTTTTCTGATAATTGGCGAAAGTGGCTGTGGGAAAAGTACATTGCTGAAACATATGATAGGATTAAAATCCACCAAGCCGGGTACCATATTTTATGACGGCATAGATCTTATCGATGTGCTGGAGGATTCAACCAAATCCTTGGCGACACGGTTTGGAGTGCTCTACCAAAGCGGAGCGTTATGGAGTTCAATGACATTGGCAGAAAATGTGGCATTGCCGCTGGAAGAATTTGCGAATTTGCAAAAAAATAAGATTGAAGAAATCGTAAATTTTAAGCTTTCGTTGGTTGGTCTGGAAAAACATGGGCACCTGTATCCATCGGAAATTTCTGGAGGCATGCGTAAACGAGCTGGTCTGGCAAGGGCCATAGTTTTAGACCCAGACATATTGTTTTTAGATGAACCCTCCGCTGGATTGGACCCGATCAGTGCAAAAAATCTCGATGATTTGATCCTTAAAATGCGTGAAACCCTAGGCACAACCATGGTAATTGTGACTCATGACCTCTGTAGTATTTTCAAAATTGGTGATAATGCCATCTATCTAGATGCGGATTCCAAAACTGGTTTGGCCACCGGATCGCCAAATCAATTGCTTGAAAATTTTAATACTAAAGTAAAGTGCTTCCTCACCCGAGGAGAATTATGTAACAAATGAGTAAAAAATTCAGTTCATTAATCATAGGAATATTTATAGTATGTTCATGCCTTGTAATGATAGTATTCGTTATATTGTTTTCCAAAGTAAACTTTTTTCGCAGTACCACAGATTTTGCCCTATATTTTGATTCATCACTGAATGGCCTAGGCGTTGGCTCATCGGTAAAATTTAAAGGTGTTAGCGTGGGTGTGGTAAAAAAAATATCTATATTTTATGACGAAGAAAAAGACTTGGCCGTTACTCCGGTGATCATCGAAATAGACAATGCCATGTTCGACACCATTGGAAGCAAATCTAAAAATGAAGATAATACGGAGTTTTATAAAAAGCAGATCAAACAGGGCCTGGCTGCCAAATTGACATTCGAAAGCATTGTGACTGGCAAATTATTCATAGAATTGGACTACTATGGCGCGAAGAAAATTCGTACATTTTCCGTGAATAATACCCAATATAGTCAAATACCCACCACATCTTCGGGCATAGATGAATTTCTGGTAGGCACCGAACAAATAATTAAAAAAATTAGTAAAATTGATTTTATAGGTATTTCCGACAAAATATCATCCATCCTTTCCATGGTGGATCATAGCCTAACGAATACCGATCTGAAATCCATGGTCACTAGCATAACCATCGCAGCAAATTCTATAAATGATATATTCAAATTACCTGATCTTAAGCATGCTTTAAAGCGCTTCGATAAAACGTTGCACGCCATCGAAATTTTTGTATCGGCTCTAAAATCGAAGATAAATCCAGTTTCTGATAATATCCAATCTATGCTGGAAACCTGTAAAATAGCCCTTGAAAAATTTGGAAATATGTCAGAGTCCATAGACTATACTGTTTCTGGTGAAATGGAATCGAAATATGGATTAGATGATGCAATACAGGAAATAACGCGCGCAGCAAAATCATTTAGAGCACTCGTGGATTATTTGGAACGAAATCCAAATGCAATACTTTCAGGGAAATCTAGTAAAAAGAAATAATCTATGAATCATATAAAATATTTATTATTTTTTCTTCCGTCAATTTTCAGCGGATGTATGTTCTCGCCAGTAACTGATTCCACGCGATTTTATACCATGGGGATGAAGACAACGGTCGAAGCCAATGGACAAAACCATGCCATTCCCATTGGCATAAGCAAAATTTTAATACCGTCCTACCTGGATAAACCTCAGATAATTACATTGATTTCTGACAACGAAATAATCCAGGATGAGTTTAATCGATGGGCCGAACCCATAGAGGAATGCATACTTAGAGTACTGCGCGACAGGATCAATCAAAAATGCGATCAGGTAAAAATAGTAATATTTCCCTTTGATAAACACATAGATATCGATTATAAAATAAAAATCAGAATTCATGATTTCATTCCAAATGAAACTGACAAAACCGTTACTCTGTCTTCATTTTGGCGCATGACAGACAAAAACCACAATATTATTGCCAAAAAGAACTCGATAATCGTGGCCAATTACCAAATCGACCAGCAAGAAAATAAATACCTAAATATGATAGCTGGCATGGAACAAGCCATTGTACAGCTGAGCTTCGACATATCCGAAGCAATAAATGCCATTATTTTTAAAAAATAATAATTTATTTACGACCTTGCTTGGGTTTTATAAACAATGCTATGAAAAACCCGCATATGACCATTATCGGCATCACTGACATCGCTACCCGAAAATCCATAGCCGTTGGTTTGGCACTGTTTAGCATATCCAATATATAGCCAACCAATGGCTGCAATAGACCACCTACGAAAGTTACGATCATATTGACCACTGCTATGGCACTACCACTGGCATATTTCGGATTGATTTCCAGACTGGCCACAAAACATATAACCTGGGGAGCAGAGACAAAGCCAGTGATAAACAATAATATCCGAATTTCCCATAGAGAAATATGGTTTAATAACAATATTATTGCCATGAACAACGGGCACAAAATTGTGCTGACCATTAGTAGTGATTTCTTCAGTCCGGTTTTATCCGACAAAAATCCCCAAAATGGAGCACCAAACAACCAACCAGCATATAACATGGCTGTGACAAAACCGGCTTCGTCATTGGGAATACCAACCACAGCTTCGATAAATTCTTTACCCCATAGATCTCCAAAAACCGTGGTTGGCATGTACAATAAACCACCAACTATGCCAAGCAACCAGGTCTGAGGATTTTTTACCACCTCCAGAAGGCCAGTGAGAAAATTTTTATCGGAAAATTCCTCAAAATGAGCTTCTTTTCTTTTCTGTTCCCATATGGGAGTTTTTGGAACAAATAGGATTAGGATAATAGTAGAAATTATGCCAAAAATGGCCGAATAGATCCAACAGGTCTGCCAGCCCACACTGGACACAAAATCAGGAATTACCTTCAGGGCTAATATGGCACCAATAAAACCAATGGCTGTGGTTAGCCCCGAGACCAATGACAGCTTTTCCTTATGAATCCATACGGTGGCCAGGTACATGACGCCTATGAAACCAAAGCCAGAACCAAAGCCCATAAAAAATCTGGCAATGGCAAAAATCGCAACAGAATTAATTGGCAGCAAAACCATGGAACAACCAATGGTTACGATTAGACTTGCATAGGCCATAACTGCTCTGCCACCTAATCTGTCTAACATTACACCCGCCACTAACTGTACCGGAGCATAGACATAATAGTATATGCTAGATGCTGTGCCGAAAATACCAGCACTTACTTCATAATGAGACTGCATCTCTTGTAACATCGCTCCCGGAGCAACCCTTACGAACAGCTCATAAAAATAAAAGAAAACTGCCGCTAACCATACAAACCATGCCATTAATTGACAAGAATCTTTTGCTTTTTCTATTTCATGCATTTATATC
Organism: Puniceicoccales bacterium; assembly: GCA_031255005.1. Classification (NCBI taxonomy): domain Bacteria; kingdom Pseudomonadati; phylum Verrucomicrobiota; class Opitutia; order Puniceicoccales; species Puniceicoccales bacterium. Next base: position 11,063 of record JAIRTH010000014.1, read on the forward strand.
TAGGGCAAACTACTGGGTGCCATCGGCTGAGCAAGTAAATTTTTCCATATTTTTACAATAAATTCTGATTATCCCAACATCTTTCGGTGGCCATTAAAAATATTTCCTCTAGTGAAAGCTTTTTTTCAACCATTTCAAGCAATTTCCATTCGGTATAACGTACGATCTTTTCTCTGATATCCAACGGCTCAGCATCGCCATCGATGATAATACTAAATTCATGGATATTTAAATCTATATCCGAATTTATCTCAGAAAATACACAGCCATGGACACTGTGTTTAAATTTATCGATGATGCTGATGTCACAGAGAACTTTAACCTCCATCGATCTATGGCGAATAAATCTATTTCTCAGCTCAGAAATACTTCCATTGGCAACTAAATTACCATGATTGATTATGATTATACGATCACAAAGAGCATCAATTTCGGAAAGTATATGACTCGAGATCAGCATGGTTTTTTTTCCACGAAAGGTTTCGATGAGATCTCTGAAAATTATCATCTGATGGGGATCTAGACCTATGGTGGGCTCATCCAATAGAATCAGATCTGGATCACCCAAAAAGGCATCAGTTATACCAATCCTTTGCCTATAACCTTTTGATAACGTACCTATTATGCGATAACGAGCTTTTCTAAAAATATCCGTCATGCGCATCAACTTTTCCACATGTAATCGGACTAATTTTTTGGGAATTCCTTTCAATGTGGCCCGTAATCTGAGAAATTCTCCCACTCGCAATTTTTCAGGCAAGGGATTTTTTTCCGGCATAAACCCAATATGTTTTCTAATTAGGTGGGAATCATAGGCCACCGAATTTCCACAAACTTCCACATTTCCACTGGTGGCATCCAATAACCCAACTATTATATTAAGTGCCGTTGATTTGCCTGCCCCATTGGGCCCAAGCAATCCGACCACTTCACCCTTTTCCACTGAAAATGAAACATCATCTATTACGGTTATGCCATGGTATTTTTTTGTCAATTGATCAACTTTCAATATGGGGTTAGACAGCATAATCATAAATCACCCATGGCTATTCACCCATAATCCTGTCCGGCTCGATGTAATTTTTAACATAATCGGCCACCGCATCACCCAATGAAGTTATGGTCTTGGCATAGCCAAGCCTTCGGAGCTTTCCCAGATCCGCCTTGGTATAATATTGATATATATCGATCAGATGTTCTGGCATAGCCACAAAATCTATATTCACTGGCCGACCAAGAGCCTCGAATACCGGCGTAACTAATTCAATCCAGCTATGGGCTTTGCCGGAACCCACATTGAATAGCCCACCAGTGGACCTGCCATCCATTGATGAATCCACCATGGCCAGAAATATGGTGATATCCACCGCATCCTTTACATAGATAAAATCTCTGAGTTGTTCACCGTCTTTGTAATCCGGCCTATGACTCTTGAATAATTTTACCACGCCATCGCCGATGATCTGATCATAGGCTTTGCGAACCATACTAATCATGGTTCCTTTGTGGTTTTCATTGGGGCCAAAAACATTAAAATACTTTAAGCCGTAGATCTTATCTAAAAATCCATGGCCTTTGGCATAACAATCAAATAAGTGTTTCGAATAACCATACATGTTCAACGGCCGAAGATCATAGAGATGCTCATCATCATCAGACATTCCTCGGCTTCCATTGCCATAGGTTGCTGCCGATGAGGCATATACAAATCTGCAGTCACGGGCCATAGCGAACTTTGCCAATGCCTTTGTATATTCGAAATTATTTTTAATAAGATAATCACAATCTGATTCCGTTGTGATCGCACAGGCCCCAAGGTGAAATATGGTCTCAATATCCTTTAAAACCATATCATTGGAAGATATACGACTTAGCAATTCATCGGCATCAATATAATCATCGAAGCGCAATGGGATCATATTCCTAAATCTATAATCTTTTCCCAGTCGATCACAGATCAATAGGTTTTCAAGTCCTCGACTATTCAACTCTCTCACCAATGCACTGCCTATAAAACCAGCGCCACCGGTTACTAATATTTTACCCTTGGAAAGATCTCTCATAGTATCTGCTTTTTCAAATTCTGGTTATCGTAAAGATGTTTATATATGGAAGCTTTTGTATTTAATAATTCATCCGGCGTGCCCATTTCAGCCACTTTACCGTCGCTTAGCACGATCACCTGATCGACCATGGACATCATGCTAAATCTATGGGAAATTATTATTACTGTCCGATTTTTAACCAATTCTTTTATGGCTTTGTAAATTTTGTGTTCGCTATCCGAATCCAATGCCGAAGTGGCTTCATCCAGGATCAATATCTGTGAATCTCTCAAAAATGCCCGAGCCAATGCTAACCTCTGCTTTTGGCCACCGGATAAAAAGCTACCATCTTCGCCTATGACCGTATCGTAACCATTTTCTAGTTTTTCGATAAAATCATTGGCAAAGGCCTTTTTGGCGGCCACAATGACATCGTCACGGCTGGCAGATAAATTCCCCCAGATTACATTATTAAATACCGTGTCGTTTACCAATACAGGTTCCTGTGGCACAATGGCTATGTTTCTTCGTAGGTCTTTCAGAGCCATATTCTTAACATCTATGCCATCGATGCTAACTGATCCTGAATTCACATCATAAAACCTCATAATTAGATTTGCCAGCGTGGATTTTCCAATGCCGCTGTGTCCGGCAACGGCATAAATTTTTTCACTATCCATATGCAAATTCATGCCATTGAAAACATTTTTTTCATTGTCATAGGAAAACTTCACGTTATCGAACCTGATAAATCCTTTTAGCCGCGAAACTTTGGCTGGTATAACTGGATCTTTTATGGGTTCCGGCTCATTTAATATATTTTCTATCCTATCTATGCCTGCCATGGCCTCCTGAATTTTACCATTTAGCCATCCAATCCTTTTTATTGGCTCATAGCTAATATATAATGCGCCACACAATGATAAAAACACATCTGCCTTGATCCCCTTCTCATATAAATAGAACATGGCGATGCCTACACCAACCGAAGCTATAATTTCCACCACCGGAGATACAAGTATGTTATATTTAACAACCTTAAGAAATGCATCGGAAAAATTATGGCAGGCTAATCTGTACTTAGAAGTGGAATAACTTTCCAAACAAAATGCCCTTATTTCTTTTATTGCAGCCAGGTTATGATTTAGATTATTGATGATCTTAGCTGTCTCATTTTGCATTTTTCCGGATTTATCCCGGAGCTTCCTGCCGAATTGGCGTATGGGAAGAATAATCATTGGAAGGATCATCATAAATAGCATCAATATGGTCAAGGCGGATTGATGAAAGCACAGATAAACTAAAAAGCCCACAGCACCTATCAATGTCACTGGCTGTTTTATCAAATCGTGGGAGATTTCCATCAGTGTATTTTGGATGATGGTTGTGCTATTAATGGACCGAGAAATGAGATCACTGGGCGGCACATGATAGAAATAGGCCAATGGCAATCTTTGCATTTTTTTAAATATCAGTACTCGTATCTCTTGAACTATTTTTTGACCACAGAATGCTATAAAATATGAACTTATGATCGAAGAAATACCCCTAATTGTCATCACAATAAACGGCAATGTGCAAAATAATGCAATGATTGAAGATGAGACATCGTCCTGATTAAATACTTTATTTGAAGCGGCTTTGATAACCACAGGAATACCTAAACCACTGGCAATACCTGTGGTCGCACCGAATAATAAGGCCATGAATACCTCGGCCTCGGCACCTTTTAAATACTTCAGATATTTGAATATTCTATTTATTCCATAATTGCTATTATTATTACTCATGAGAAAGCGCCAAACAATTCACCCTAGGTCAGTTGCCATCCATCGATTGTCCAGTATGTTTTAATAACCTATCCATGATAGTTATTTATTATTCATTCGAATTTATCATCCCCTCATGTAACAGATCTCCATCCAGGCTCCATTTTTTCTTTCACTGAGCATAAATGAATCCCAATATCTCTTAACCAGTGGATCAAAGGCATCTTTTACTGTCATACTTTCTTCAATCAGTATGCCACTAAGCGAGAGCATACCGTATTGTTTTACCGTATTCACTAGAATTGAAGCACTTTCTATCAATGTGGGAGCTAGCACATTGGCACAGATCAAATCTGCCTGATGGCCAAGTATACATTCCTGGATATTTCCTTTGGCAAACTCAATGCCTTCGGAAATACCATTTACCTTGGCATTTTTCAGACTAATTTCTATGGCTTGCTTGTCTATGTCGAACCCATATACATTGGCCATGCCGAATTTTGCTGCAGCCAGTGATAGTATGCCTGAGCCACATCCCACATCTATGAAATTTTTCAAAAACAATACATCTCGAAATAGATTTTTAAAATCTATTATCCTAGCCAAGCATAGCTTCGTGGTTTCATGGGCTCCGGTACCGAAGGCCATTTCGGCATCTATGTATACAGCAACTCCTCCTCCTTCTGGAATTTCATAGGTCTCTTTTTCCCATATGGGGACGATATGCAACCTACCAATATTAAATGGTGTTATAAATTTCTTATATTCATTGGCCCAGTCTTTCCTCATGACCTTCTCCACCATGAACATGTCAAGACTCAACTCGGCGAACTCACTGGCGATCACTGCAATATCCTCGGAGGTAACCTTCTGAAAATATCCACTCAATGTGATACCACTATCTTCGATCTCGATAACCCATTCAGATAACTGCCTACTCTGGATGAAATCATTTATTCTATCGGCCATATCCGCCGATGGTAATTTAACAAACGCTCTTTCCACTTTATTTTGTCTTCATATTTTTAATAAAATAATGCCTATCTTCTGCTTCAAAAAAAGATGTTCCAACGACAAGTATATCTGCACCAACATCATAGCATGCATGACTATTAGCTGCGTTGATGCCGCCGTCAACCTCTATAAAATATTTTAGATCATTTATTTTTCGAAATTCTGCTAAATGCTTTATTTTTTCAATGGTCGATGATTCAAATTTTTGGCCACAAAAGCCCGGCCACACGGACATAACCACTATCACATCAATTTGACAAAGATAGTCTACTATGCTATCCACTCCGGTTCCTGGATTTATGGCCAAACCAACCCTACGCTGAGCAGACCTTAGGTCATTAAAAATCATAGAAATATTTGAAGAGCATTCGGCGTGAATCGTCAGACCATCGGCCCCAGCATCAATGAATTTTTTTACAAAACCTTCAGGATTCATTAGCATTAAATGTACGTCAAAAAACAAGTCACTACCGGTCCTAAGTTCTGCAACGGTCTCCGGACCAAAGCTTAAATTTGGCACAAAATGTCCATCCATTATGTCCAAATGTACCATGCCAACTCCACTTTTATCTATGGCATCCAAACTTGCCTGCAGATTGGAATGGTTACCGGCAAATATGGATGGAGCTATTATCTTTTGATCCATAACCTGCCCATGGATGTATGATCATATGCACGATCTTTTTCGCCAGTTCATCACAAACCTTTGGCATAGCTTGATACCTTCTAGATTGATAGTTGGCATCGGTCAACAGATCCATTTCAACGCCAACCATTTCATTGGAGAAATATTCTTTGCCGGTTTTTCCATCGGTTAATGTGCAAGTGGCCCTGAGAGAAATGGCTAGATAGGAAGCCAATTCGGTGTCACTGCTGGATGTGGCCGAGGTTTTTTGATCTGATGCCATGACTGTCACGCTGAGAACGGCATCGGCATCGGCTTCATTGGTTAAGATTAGCCTACTATCTCTGGCAAATTCATCGCCCAGTTTCCGTGTGATAAAGGCTTGAATTTGTGGCACAAATGATTCATTGCCAACAATTTTAACGCACATACTTTCGAAGGGCAATGACTCGCTTTTACCCAGATGATAACTGGAAGAGCATCCGATCAATAGCAGGGATAAAAATATGGTGTAATATGATAAAAAATTTAGCATCGATTCATTGGATCATCGCAGCTCATTTAGAACCATTTCTATTTTTTAATTGATCGGTGGCAATGGTTTCATTTTTTGCCGGTGGAAAATTTTTATCATCATCCTTCTGATCCATGGCAGAATTCTTGGCCAATGAATCGATTTTAAGATCATCAGTATTGGGTCTATCAGTATCTGATGTATCTACACAACCATCTTTGACCCATGCCGATATGTCCTGCTTTTCGTATTTCTTAAACAAAAAGTCCACCGGCGTCTTGACCGGCGGCACACCTTCGACCAAGTCATTCATCTTGGCCATAACATTGGCCTTCAATTCATCGCTGCAATTCACGCTAGCCGCAGCCTTATACATGACATAGGCAGCCTTTGGATTATGTTTAGCGTTGTAATAAAAATCGCCCATGTTCATATTGGTTTTCATCACTTCCACCAACAATTTATCAATTTGTTCTTTAGCAAAACCAAACATCTCGTGCTTTGGAAATAGAACAATGAAGTCATTATAATAATCCAGCGCAAGGCAAACCGCCTTCTGATCATAGTCAGGCCCCTTTCCAAGGCTTTGATACATGTCAGCCATGGCCAAATAGGCATCTGGCAACAGAGATGAAGTTGGGTATTCATCTATGAGTCTATCCAAAGCCGCAAAGGCCAAATCATATTTCTTAGCCCTTCGATGGACCTTGTATATATTAAAAAGAGCCTCCTGTGCCTGATCGGTAAATGGAGCATTTTTTACTACCTTATCGTAGTGCTTAACCGAGGAGTTGCGATCCTTAAAGCCTGGTATTAGGCCAAAATAATGAGGCCTTTCACCGCGTTGCAATGCCTTGGCTATTTCAAACTGCTTCCCAACCGCCGCTTCAAAAAGTGGACTATTATTATGCTTTAATATTATTTCATTGAACGAATCACAGGCGTTATCATATTGATGTCTATCAAGGTAAATTTCACCACGCAGAAACAGTGCTTCGGTGATGATCGACGAATTTTTATGCTTTTTTATAATGTCATCACATATTTTTAAAGCACCTTTCCTGTCGCCACAACCATAACAATTTTCTGCATCTCTAAACATTTTTACGATAGCACTATCATCATAGATTTTCCTACCTTTAGCCATTATTCTAGCTCGACGACTACCAACCAAAGTATTTTTTTTAGGTGTCGTACAAGAAGTTACAAAAACACATAACATTAGTGCAAAAAAACAAAAAACAAAACGATTATTAGACATTCAGATAACCTATTAACTTAACACACCACAGTAAAATTACCAATTGCATATTCTCAACTAAAATTTACTTCCATTTTATAATAGATGCACCCCAGGTCATTCCAGCACCGAATGCCACAAGCAAAACCATATCTCCGGTTTTAATTTTTCCAATCTTGATAGCTTCATCCAAGGCTATGGGTATCGATGCTGCCGATGTATTGGCCCTGCGATTGAGATTACAAAATAACTTATCGCGACCAATATTAGCCCTTTCGGCCACCATATTTATTATCCTCATATTGGCCTGATGAGGAATTACGCAATCCATATCATTGGCCGTCAAGTTATTGCGTTTCAATATAATATCCATGGATTCTCCCATGTATTTTATGGCATTGCGAAATACTTCTCGGCCATCCATTTTTATGCAATGGTCCTTACCCATGACCGTTGTTCCGGAAGCTGGTTTGGCTGAACCACCGGCTGGTATGGTCAATAAATGTGATCCAGATCCATCGGCTCCGATGAATACATCTATGATACCCTCGTAGTCTCCTTTGCTCACCACAGCTGCTCCGGCTCCATCGCCAAATAAGACACAGGTGGACCGATCTTCCCAATTAACCATCGCAGATAATTTTTCGCTACCAATGATCAAAATATTTTTATAATTCTTATTGCTAAGCAGGCAGCTACGTGCCAGTTCCAGAATATACATAAAACCAGAACAGGCCGCTCCCACATCCAGGGCCGGAATCGATCTACAACCCAAAAGTTTTTGCACGACACAGGCCGTAGATGGACAGATCATATCCGGGGCCATGGTTGCTAGTATTATCATATCCACATCTGCTGGAGTTAGATTGGCATCGGCCAATGCGGCCTTAGCTGCCATGAATCCCATGTAAGATGTGGTTTCCATCTCCGAAGCAATATGTCTAAATTCTATGCCAGTACGTTCAATGATCCATTCATTCGAAGTATCGACGGTTTCGGCAATGTCGTGATTTGTCAAGACTTTTCCTGGCAGATGGGATCCAACCCCACTTATATAGATAGCTTTAGGCATGACCTAATTGCATGATTCACGACAATTTTTTTTTTACAAGCAATAAAACCTAATGACCGATAATCTCATTGGTTTTTATAATTAGATCGGCCTCCATTTCATTCACATCACCAGCCGAAAGATCCGAAGCTATTTTTACCGCATTTTTAACAGAATTTCTATTGCTTGCTCCATGGGCTTTCAACACAATTCCCTTCAATCCAAGCAATGGCGCTGCACCATATCTTTCCGGATTTAACCTAGATTTCAAATCCAAGAAAGCCCCTTTGGCCAACAATGCACCAAGCATCCGAAGTGGATTTTTTTTGAGTTCTTTTTTAAGGCCATTGGCCAGCGTAAAGGCAACACCTTCCAAAGCTTTTAGCAATACATTCCCCACAAAACCATCACAAACAACAACATCGGCATAATTTTCAAAAAGCTGAAACCCTTCGATCAATCCAATATAGGAAATAATTCCATTCATTTTTTTTAAGATTTCATGGGCTAGCTGGCTTAGATCATTGCCTTTGCCCTCTTCGGTTCCAATGGTCATCAGCGCAATCCTTGGCTTTTCAATGCCCAGCACAGATTTACAATACATCGACGCGAGCACCGCATTATGCGCCATATTAATCACTGTGGAGTTTGGATTCGCACCCACATCTACCAATACAAAATGCCTATCCATGGACGGAATAACCGAAGCCAATGCCGGACGATCTATGCCATCCTTTAGCCTTATTTTCAACGTGCTGCCAGCCATTAAACTGCCAGTATTCCCACAACTCAACATGGCCGACGCAGAACCGTTTTTCACAAGTTCTATGGCTCGAAGCATTGATGAATCTTTCTTGGTCTTCAGTGCAACCAAAGGTTTTTCTGCCATACCAATGACTTCGGAAGCATGAACAACCGAAATCTGATCATTCTGACTAGCTCCATGCTTAGCAAGACATCTGGAGATGATTCCGTTGTCACCCACCAATACTATATCGGCCAAGTTGCCATACTCCTCCATTGCTTCAAGGACTCCCAGGATCAATTCCTCCGGGCCTGCATCTGAGCCCATCACATCAACGGCAACAGACCTACCTTGGTTATGCATCAGCAATTAGTCAGCATCATCGTTGAGATCAATGACCTGTCTTCCTCTATAAATACCAGTTTCTGGATTCACATGGTGAAGTCTAAACAGTGAACCATCAGACTTATCTGTCGAAAACTGCGGTGCAATAAACCTATTGGCTCCACGTCTTTTACGACTTCTTTGTTTGGATTGTTTTCTTTTGGGCTGTGCCATCTAATACCTCCTTGATAATTTTTATTGATTTAAGTAGTCACTCCATGGTTCGTCAAGGTCTTTTTAGCAAAGAATACAAATTTCATTCATTTGACATTGTCACCACAATCTCTAAACTATATTAAACTCATGCGAAAATTATATGGATTTACACTAATGGAAATGCTTCTCGCCATAAGCATAGGAGCAATAGTTCTGACTGGCTGTGCGTCCACTGCCATAACCTTTATGAGCCTATGGAGCAAAGAAGGCAAACATGATTTATCCAGAGAAAAGGAATATAGTGTTAATAAAACTCTTGCTGGAGAAATATTTAAAGCTTCATTTGGCTCTGCAGATAACATAGATTTCAGCTCTCTACCAGGAAGCAATAACCTTGGCGACACATACCTTCATTGGCGTTCCTATGACAAAGCATTGCCATTTATTTCCAATGCAGCCAAGGCGATATTCATAGATTATTGGCTTGTTTTTGATAAAGAACACAAAGAATTAAGCATACATTATGACCCCAAGCTGAAACCCACAACCTCGTCTTCAGCAGCATCTTCAGGAATTCCGAAGGTCAACAAAATCACCCTATTGGCTAATTGCAATGGCCTTAAATATCTATATTTCACTCCAGGCTCAAACAATCAGATGGGTAAATGGGAAAGCAAAGAAAAGCCCGAAGAGATAAATGAAAATGGCACCCATAAATGGCTTATTCCGGATTCTTTGGTAATTTCCGTTGACAAAGCTCATGGCAGAAGCTGAACGGTATTTTAACAAAGTAATTTGATCTTTTATTTTTTTAACATATATCCTTGAGCACCGCCGGGTCAGCACCTATGGTACCAAATGCCAAGGTATCCTTTGTATCCTTGGATAGCCTATGGATGGTTGAAGTTGTTTCTTCTATCAATTTGGCCAAGCCCATTGAGTCCAGAATCGGGCTATGCTGATGAGAGGCACAGAATGATAGCATGTAATTGAGGCACTTTTTATAGCGATTTAAAGTCACTTCTCTGTAAGCCCGAAGCCGATCAATATACCAATCACTATCCAAAATATTTTCATTGGAAAACATGTCCCTGAATTCCGGAGAAGCCATGGTCATTCCCTCATAATCTCCTTTGGCCATTATATATAACAGAGCTTTTATCGGTGGACAGGCCTTTGCTATGGAACCATCTTCGAAGAATATATTTGCGGCTCGCTGATGGGCATTGACTATATTTTCCATGCTGTCGGCAAAAATATCCATATCCTGGAGCTCTGGTTTTAATATTTCTTCGGAAAACACCGTATCAGGACTCGAAAGTATTCGACCGAAAAATGTCGATACGAATTTCTTTGTTATGCGATAGCCCAATCTGCTGCAGGCAATGGTCTTTCCGTTATATACTATATCGTTACATTTTTCAAAAAATCCATTCTCGATGAGGTATTTAGGATTCCTTTCTGCCGAAGTCATCCGACATACTATTTCCGGGATCAAATAGGATATGTCATGGCCAATTTTCACGTTGGGACCGACACAGCCTGCCGATGATATGAACCCACCATAGCCGGTGACGAGAAAACTGACCAAAGTATTATTGAGATCTATGATTGTGCTTAGACAGTTGAAAGGACCTTTGGTCATAACTCCTTCCAGTCCGGCACCGGTGGTTGACGGTGATTTGCCAGTCATATTCGAAGCAAATTCCATAAAAAGTTCTGGTAGCTCAAGATAGTGAAGTGGATTATGAACGCATAGAGGTTTTATTCCATTCTCCGGAGGGTTATTTCGGCGTCCAGCTACCACCACATCCACAGAATGATAGATATGCTGGTTGGCAGTAAGTTTATTGGCCAAACGCAACCCCATGGCCATCATATGCATGGTTCTTGGATTTAGAAGATCTTCCCTATTTTGGAGATACCTTGGATTTGTACTGAATTTACCATCTGGCATCTTTCTCAATTTCGATGGACATACCACATACTTTGGCGATTTTTCGTCATTCAAAAATTTCTGCAAAAATTTCTGCATAGGCTCGGTATATTTGGAAAATCCGATGTTATCCTTTATCATATCAGCTACCTCGGATTTAGTAAGTGGATGATAGTTACACAAAAAAGTATCTGGCATCGTCATATCCAATTCGGCACCATGGTCATAGCCAGGAATGATTGCATCATCGGGCCTTTGATATAGCCTAAATTCGCAATTTTCGACAAATTTTACAGATTCAAATGGCTTACTTAATCCATTAAGCCTGCGAGTGGGTACCACGGCCGTAGCCGTTATGTCGTCTTCCATTTGGATCTTTTTAGCTGGGTAGAAATCGTGGCGCAGTGTAAATGTTCTCCAGTGTTTATCGTTCACCAATCCAATCCTAAGATAATGTGAAACCAATTTATTATTAAGGTACTTTAGTTCGTTGCCATTGGCACCATTTATCAAATCCACAGAAAAATATTTTCTCCAATCACTTCCCCAGGCATCGCGATAATGGACCTTTAGAACATACAGCAAATCCTTTAAATGAGGAGAAATCGTTCTTAGCCATGCATTATGCTCATCGGAATGCTCTTTATTTTGGGTAAACATTTTGATGACAGACCCCAGGGATCTCTTCCTATCTAAAATGTGCAAATCCATCTTTCCATTGATTTTATATCTATTGCTATAGTCATGGTTAATGATATCATCCACTACATCGCAATCCTTATCAAAGTCCACGCTGACAACGCTTCCGAGCAATATATTATCGGAGATAGATTTAGAAATCTCTGACTTGCCTCCGCCGGACACCGTCGATGGTTTATGGCAAAATACACCATCGCCACGGATACCAATCATCCGCCAGCCGTCGCCATCTTTTGGCTTTAGTAACTTAATTCTATAGCCACAGGGCAACATATAGCTATGACCGGGCACCAAATCTATTACTTTTTCATGGCCATTGATCGACCAAGAAATCTTCTGATCCATCATCAAAAAATGGGCATCTTCGGGCACATATATTATATCGCTGAACATTTTGTCGATGGCATAACCTTCGTCTTTTACTATAACTGCATTGCCATATTCTTTCAAAAAATATTGCATGGTTTGGTCACAATGTTCTATGTAATTCATAGAAAAATCATCACTGAGATCGTAGCTTGCAAAGGCAACGGCACCACCTGAATGCTCTTCTTCGCAGATGCCCATTAAATTTGCCGAATAGCTTATATGGGTTTTTATCTCTTTCTTCCCATAGCCATTGTAGCTGTCGGCAATGATCGAAACCACCACACCGGCATTGGTCCGAGCCATTATTTTAAATGGTTGTCCGTCATGATACAACTCGTCATCTTTTTCCCAGCACATGCCATCACGTATCTGCCTATCAGTGGCTTCTGAAATCCTTGGTAATCCAAGTTCTTTTTTGGTTAATTTGGTGAGGTGCGGAGCAATGATTATACAACCACTGTGCCCTGTCCAGGTATCGGGGCTAAAAGCCACATCATTTTCGGCAAGAAACGGACACCCTGCACTACCAAAAATGCTTTCCACCATATCTAAAAAATTCACCAATGAGCCCGGAGTAAAAAATCTTATTTCCATCCGCATTTCATTGCAATAACTTGGAATCTTTGGACATACTATGGGCTTTAGATAACCTGATACAAAGGAGTAAGCTTTTGTCTTTTTAGTGGAAGTGAATGGCACTTCCAGCAGCGGCTCTGGCGGATTGCATGCATGTTTAAGCATCCGACAAAAGGCCAATTTTGGAACAGCTAATTTATCAGCAGGAACTTCTGGACCACCTTCCACCACATGAAACACACCCTTTGTGGTCCGTCGATCTATTTTTGGATTATGCAATATGCCCTGGCAGACTCGATAGGAAGATATGTATTCCGAGTGAAATTCATCAGCATCCGGCGGCAATGAAAGTACCCGAGAAACACCATGGCGATCGGTGGTAATGGTGGAATATGGAAGCCAAGTATGCTTTTCTTCCGGCGGAAGTTCTTTTAAAAATTCATCTAAAAATGCTATAATTCGCCTATCAGCAGGACAATAGGCACCATCCTGTCGCAGTCGCAATTCATTGACCATTGACAATAGAGGCACAGCCATTTTTGTAATTGAATGGCTTTCATCATTGTCAAAATATGGCTGCCCCATTGACATAAGCATAAGATTTACATATTCTAAAAGAGTTTTATCTTCAAGGATTTGTATTTTTTTATTTTGATTTATACCCAAAGAGTTAACTAGATTCATAGACAAAAAATTCCATAACTAAAATATTAAATTTAATGAAACTATCAATTAGAAACACACGGCTCGGTGTAATTTTATGAAAACGAACAGCTCATTAATCACCTTTGACCTGGAGATTCTACAAAATAACGGAGCCATTATAGGGATGGATGAAGCCGGTCGTGGCCCCTTGGCTGGACCTGTCTTCGCCGCTGCAGTGCGACTTGATGCAGACTTTTATAGAAATCGAAATAATTTTTCCTGGCTTGGCGAAATAAATGATTCCAAAAAAATTAGTCCTAAAAAAAGAGAATGGCTATTTAGTAAACTAGTTGAAGTTGGAAGCATTGGATCTCTATCCATGACCATTTGTAGCGCCGATGTTGGCGAAATCGAACAGCTTAACATATTCGGAGCTACCATAGTTGCCATGCATCGTTGCTTAGAAAATCTAGCCAGCCATGGTACACCAGTCATTGTGGATGGAAATTTTTTAAAAACTCTCAAATTCAACCACATCGGTATTCCGAAGGGAGATGGCAAAAGTCTGGTCATTGCCATGGCATCCATAGCGGCTAAGGTATCTCGCGATAGATATATGGAAAACCTTGACCTATTATACCCCAGCTACGGATTCGCCAGGCATAAAGGCTACGGAACTAGCCAACATATCGCCGCCATAAAAACCCATGGCTTAATGGCCGAACATAGATCTTTGTTTGTAAGGAAAATATTATAGATCCGCCGGTTCGACAAGCAATTGGGATTCTAGTCCAGGGAATTTTTCAGAAAATATCTGAGAGACGGGTGTAGTACGCAAAAGATGACTAACCATCCCCATTTTGGCATCTAAATTATCAACCAACGACACAAATATTGCCTCCGGCGTGGATGGCATGACCACTGCTCCATATTCAAGCCTTCCTTGATGACTAAGTATTATATGTTCAAGGCGATCAAGTATCTCTGGCTCAAGTTCATTTTTAAGTGAAAATCGTCGGACCAATTGATAGCCCAGCACCACATGGCCATGCAAAAGGCCGATCTTTGTGCGCTCAACTGCCACATCTCCAATGTACTCAGGAACTTTGCCCACATCATGAAGGATCATTCCAGCCAAAGCCAAATCCATCGGTACATTTTGGTAAAATTTCAGTAAAGCCACACCACTGCGAACCACATGGACTGTATGCTCCAGTAACCCATTTTTATAGGCATGATGCATACTTTTAGCAGCCACACTATTAATAAATTTATCACCCAGTTCATCCAATACTTCTGTGACCGTATTTCGAAGTTTTTCATTGGTAATCATGGCAATATAGTCATTGAGTTCTTTGGCCAATTCCTCCACAGGCTCTTCGGAAATCATCGTCAATCGATGCTTCCAATTTCCATCGATTATCTCCGTTTCGGTTAATTTCCTTGCCGAGAGAATATCAGGGCTAAATACGCCATTGTAATGCCGATTCATTCCTTCCAAAAAAATTATTGCACCAGCATTGCATCCACGAAATGAATTGAATATGGCCGAATTTTCAAAACAGGTAAAGCTAAAGCTAGAAGTCTTATCCCCTACTTCTATTTTTAAAAACTCGCTGCCATTTTTTGCGTTCCTGATATCAACTCTTTTCACCACTAAAACTGACTTAAATACTATGGTCTTACCTTCTGGCATGGAACGCAATTCCAAGGCATTCGAATACTTTTCAATCATAGGCGAACCATAACTTGCCCAACGTTCAGCTCAAGAAGTTTTTACAAAACTTTATTCATTCCTAAGCGCAATGGCAGGTTCTATACACATGGCCTTCCAGGCCGGGAACATTCCGGCCAATGTACATATTAATACGGAAAACAGAACTATGATAACAATTTCACCAGCAGAACAGTCCACCGGAAGATGAACAAAATGTGAAAACTTAGACAACATCCAGGAAGAATTGAATATTTTTGCTGTAAAATCGACGATGAAATCCCTATGGCATAGCACAAACCAAGAAAATATGCATCCTAAAAATGTTCCGCTGCATCCTATCAATAGCCCCTGGACAAAAAAGTACAGCGTGACATGGGTTTTGGTCGCTCCCAGAGCCCGAAGCAATCCAATCTCTCGGGTTTTCCTCACCACCGAAGTCATCAAAGTGCTGGAAATTGAAAATGATGCCACCAATAAAATGAACATTAATACGAAAAACATCATGGTTTTTTCCAATCGCAAAACAAACAGCAGATCTTTGTTTAATTCTTTCCAGCTGAATATGTTTATTTCACATGGTAAGCTATTCCTCATCCTCTCCACAAAATCATCAACGGATTCTGAATCTTTCAATTTTATTAGCATGCCATGGATTCCTTCGTCCAATTCGTAGAGATCCTGCATGAAAGACAACGGACATAATATAGAAGCATTATCCACATAGCTAACACCGGTTTCAAAGATACAGCAAACTCTCATCTCCCGAGGTAATCGCATATCTTCGCTGTCAATGCTTGCCACGATTAGAGGAGAATAAATATCCACCGCATCTCCAACCCTTAGACCAAGCGATCTGGCCAATCCAGATCCCATAAAAACTGTTTCCTCACTCAGTTCATCTATTTTCCCTGATTTTACAAACTTTTCTAGAGCCATAACTTGGCATTCTTTTTTTAGATCAATACCTTTTATCATTGGAAAAACAGGCCGATTTCCGTAGAGCAACATGACCACACCGCTGGCATAGGGAGAAACTGACGCCACCGAAGCATCATCCAGGAAAAATTTCTCAAAATTTCCTGGATTCTTCATCAATGAGCTGCATTCCACTCGAACTTCACCTTGGGTATTGACTATGTTATCCTTCGTCTCCCGATTAAAACCATTCATAACACTTTGTACTACAATCAATACAGCCACACCGATGGCCACACCCATTATCGATACCAACGAAAAGAATGAAACGACCTTTCTAAAAGGAAACAAATTCCTAAGAGCTAAATAGAAATACCAAGGCATATCAGTATCCAAATATCCTGATATCCAGCTGATTAGCACGATCTAACACATTTTCCCTGTCAAGGACAATGGTACAATCTGATTCCAATGCAGCATATTTTATGCCAGCTTCTATCATAGAGTCCAGTGTGCGCATCCCGAAAACCGGCACATCAAACCTGAAATCATGGCCAAATTTAGAAGTTTTTACAAATAAAGCATTTCTCACATTGAATTTACCAGCTCTTAGCAACATGGCATCGGTGCCATCGAATTCTTCCACACACAACACGGTACCGTTCTTCACAATGACGCCTTGGCCTATGTCCAATTTAGCTATCTCGCGCGCCATTCTAATACCATAGTTTAGGACCTCATCCTTCAGGTCAAACTTTCCATCGGTCAATTGGCCAACACTTACTATGTCTTCATCCATGAACGAGCGGGCATCTAACACCTTAATGTCATGCTTTTCAATAACTTCGCATACAGAGCCAAAGATGGTTTCGGCATTTCGAACATTTAGTTTTCTCAGTAAAAACAGCGCTCGCCAATCCGGTCTGAGTCCATGGAATAGTTTTTTGGGATGTATCCGCCCAGCCATTATCACATAACCTGCCTTTATGGATTTCAATATCTTAAGTAACCTGCCTAGATTTCCTACATTTATTATGAATTTATCATCTTCACCAAAGGCATTAAGCAATTGCTCATCGGTTTCATCTTCCAATGCTATCAGTTTAACCTTGACACCAGATTTGATCATGCGCTGGGCACATAAAATTGGATAAATTCCACTGCCAGCTAACAGTGCAACGATGTTTGATCCATCAAAATCATAGGGAAGGAAATCCGAATCTAACCTGATACTACTACTTTTTTGAAACATCGTCATAGGAAACACGGGAATGTAACATATTTACCATAATTGAGTAAAGAGCTTTTCTTAGTTCGTTTATCTCTTTCAAAGTCATAGAACAATCATCCAGCTGATGGGAAACCACTTTTTCATCGATAATATTATCCACCAATATTTTCACCGATTGGGGATTTATATTTTTCATCGATCGGCTGGCTGCTTCCAACGAATCTGCCACCATTAATATGGCAGTTTCTTTTGATCTTGGCGTCGGACCATCATACCTGAAAACGGCCTCATCTATGGCTTCAGCCGCCAAGGCCGCAGCCTTTGGATCATCGATCGGGACCAATTCAGATTCACGCTCACTCTGCTGTATCTGCTGCAATGCCTTGTTATAAAAATATCTTATTAGAGATGTGCCATGGTGTTCTCTTATGCCATTGATCACCCGTGGCGGTATACCAGCCCGCTCGGCCATGGCAATACCGTCCCTCACATGGGTTTTTATTATTATTGCACTCACGAAGGGAGTTTTTTCATCATGGGGATTGAACCCTGCCCTTTGATTCTCAGTGAAATATTCAGGTTTTATTATTTTACCAATATCATGATACATGGCAGAAGTCCTGCACAGAAAGGAGTTAGCGTTCATAGCTATGGCAGCCTGCTCGGCAATGTTCGCGACAATTAAGCTATGATGATATGTTCCTGGCGCTAGTATCTGCAAATTTCTCATCAATTCATGGCTATAGTCAGTCAATTCGACAAGTCTTAGATTGGTACAACACTTGAACCATTTTTCAAACAATGGAAGAATCCCCAGTGAAAACATGGTTGTAACAATGCCGGTCATAAGACAGCAAAACACCTGCCACAGACATACAAAATAGGTAATGTCTTTCGTCCAAAAATTCGAAATCGATGAAAATGAGAAGACCATGGCCGACCACATGCCGCCATAGATAACCTGGGATCTCAGTGATGCTCTACGGCAATAGTGAGCTGCAATGAATACAACCAATATGCACATCAACATGAACTCGATGTTCTCGGCAAGCATCATGGTGAAAAGAATAGAAACAAGACCACCAATTACCACTCCCACATAGGTTCGAATGAGCAATGTACAGAGTATTGTACTCAAATAAAATGGATTTATATAGGGCAACATATGTACAAAAACTTCCGAATCCCGGAAATGCTTGACTTCTCCAATCTGAAATATTGCTCTCAGGATTATCAGATTAGTAAACAAAATGGTCAGCATCAATAAAAAATTCTTAGATAAACTCTGTGCACTGCCCGGTGCCATTTTAAGGCACAGAAAGGAAAGTAGTAAAATGATAAACGTCGTTATAAATATCTTTACGGTTGCTGAATTTAACACATACCCAACAGTATTTAAATCGTCGATATTTCTATAATAGGCCATCAATCGTTCGCGCACCGAGCTCTTCACCACTGTTCCGGCCTCCACAATGATATCTCCGGCATGAACTTCTTCTTTTACAGGTTCCACATCCTGTATCATCTTTAGAATTTTTGCATTGGTGGCATCTTCATCATAGGATAAATTTTTAGCTATGCCTTTTTTCATTATTCTAAACAGGGATTGTTTTAGATCAAGAGGCCAGTCCATTGCTGATAGGCGTATTCTGAATAACTTTATGGCATCATCTTCTGATCTAACATGGGATTTCTTGGTATTGCCTTTTATTTCTATATTGAGAATTGGAGCTTCATTGTTTCCAAAAATATCCGAATTACTATAAACGCCATCGGCAAGAACATCTCGCAGGATATGCAAAGCCTCAATTATGGCAGCAGTTCTGGAATTTTCATCAATCGATTTAAGTAATACATCCACATCACCCCAACCCAGGGCCGAATTATATCTATCGTTGAATTTTCTTACAAAATTTCTCAATTCAAACATATAAGCATTACCGATCTTTTCACCTTCAAGATTCTTACTTAGATTATCCAGTTCGTCGTCTAGGGCGAAAACTTCTTTTTCAAATCTGTCATAGTGAATAAAGCTCATGCTATACACCGGAGCCAATTGATTGCGAATCCTATTCTTTTCAATTCTTGTTCTTTCTTCGCTTTCATAGATGAAAGACTTATCAGCAATCACCGTTGCCTTGGCCTTTTGGCCTGGAATGAATTTAATAAAAAGTGAACTACGAAAAGCAAAACATAGCGTTGATATAATAATAGATAGTATTAATATAATCAATAGAACAGGTGCAGTAACCAAAACCGGCGCATTATTGTTATATCTATCCAATAAGCGATGATTTGTTGATTCTTTACAGGTTCTGAGCCTTGACTTTTTGGAAAACCACATAAGTTTCTCAGATAGATACAACCCTAACTGTAGCTGGCTAATCTACAAGCTTATTATAGGCTTAGATAACCCAAATTTATTTTTTAACTCATTTAAAGAGATTTCCACCAGCGTCACATTGCCCCAGGGATCTGTTATATGATTATTGCTAGACAGCAGAGATTTAACTAATTCCATTACATTTTCCATTTCATCATAATTTTTTATATTGATACAGCTACTAGCTAATTTTGCAAACCATTCACGATCCATCACTTCGATTGCTATTTTTCCACTATTGACCTCGGAAATGACATCCAATAGCAATTTTTCTGCCATCATTTCATCAAGCCATGGAGGTATAGCATCTATTCTGCATAGATCTTTTCCAAATTTTTCAATGACAATGCCATAGCGCGAAAATAGATCCATGGCACCATGGATGATTTCATCATCGGTCGTAGGCATTTGCACAACCCTAGGCAATAGAAGACATTGAGGTTCATCATTGATCTGTCTATGTACAAATTTCTCGAAAAATACTCGCCTTGATGCAGCTTTTAGATTTAAAGTCCAGAGGCCATCCGTCGATTCAAAAATAGCGAATTGTCCGAAAACAGTGCCGATAAAAATTAACTCCAGATCCCTATTTATCACAACTTGTTCGACATTTAATGGTTCCAATTCACGGATGTGCGTTTGCCTTGGAGGTAATTGAAAAACGTTACCGGTCCTATCCCACATAAATTTTGCCCTAGGCCCCGGAATGACTTCCAAATTAGAAGCAATGGATTTTTTTGATTGAAACCCGGAGATATCAACCACTGATTTTGACAGTAAAAATGAATCAATGGCTTTATATATGGCTTTCTCTATCAAATCCTTAACTGCTCGTTCATTTTTAAATCTAACTTCCCTTTTCTGTGGATGAACATTCACATCGATGGTATTTTTCGGAAAATTCAGTGATATAAATGCTACTTGGCCCTGCCAATGAGGTATAAATCCGGCATAGGCATCGCGAACAGCTCTATTTACAGTTTGGCTCAGTACCTGTCTTTTATTTACAAAGCAAACAATCTCTGTTTTATTAGCATTTATACATGAAGGATTAAGCAAGGCACCTTCCACCGAAATATTTCCGGAACAATCTGCGAAATCAAACAGCCATTCGGCATAGAATTCGCCGTATAGTTTAGAGGCTCTATGACTCCAACCATCGCAAACCGGAGAACAAAATAGCAATTTTCCGTCTCTATATAGTTCAAATTTCACCTTCCGTTCGGCCAACATAAAAGCTCTCATTACTCTTATTATATGCGCAGTTTCGGTCTCATCGGACTTTAAAAACTGCCTACGGGCCGGCAGACTATGTAACAATCCGGTGACTTCGATAAATGTACCTGAAGTCAACCCACATTCTTTGACATGTTGGATTTTTCCTGCATGGACAAAAATTTCTGTACCGGCTTCACTATTACCATCATTGGTCCGCATTAAAAACTTAGAAACGCTGGCAATTGCCGGAATAGCTTCTCCTCTAAATCCGAACGTATCAATGGTTTGAATATCTTCTACCGAGATTATTTTACTGGTGGCGTGTCTGAGCATTGACAGCTCAGCATCAACTCTGGACATGCCGATGCCATTATCTTCAATGGCTATCAAATTCTTACCTCCGGCGGAAAATCTGACAACAATTTTAGTAGCATTTGCATCTAAACTATTTTCTACTAATTCTTTAATTACAGCAGCAGGTCTCTCTACCACTTCGCCAGCAGCTATCTGGTTGGAAATATATTCCGGCAATATCTTTATTTTCGACATACAGAATTTAATATGAGCCATCGAGCTCAATCACTATGCTTTATCATAACTTCATGAACGACAAGTCAAAAAAAATCATACATTGTTATAAATTTATGGAAAATTTTGCTTTTTTACATTTCTCTAGCTAAGATATGTAAGCCATGGAAATTTTTTTGTATTGCCATTCATTTATATTTAAAGAGAGTTATCATTGACGTGAGTAGCATAGAAATAATAAAGCCTGGTCCTCTGGATATTAGCACTGCGGATGTAATTTTGAATGGCGAAGTTCTTGAGGAAAAGGATGTGGTAGCCAGAGCCCAATGTGGCGATGTGGCTGCCTTTGAAGCTTTGGTGAAGAAATATCGCGAGAGATTGTATTCGGTGGTGTATCATTTATTGTCAAATGCCTCTGATGCAGCGGACTTAACCCAGGATATTTTTATAAAAGCTTTTCGCTCTGTGCATAAATTTAAAGGTCAGTCTGCCTTTTTCACTTGGCTATATAGAATAGCAATTAACATGACCATGTCCCATCTTCGGAAGCATAAAACCAACAGATTCTTGGCTCTAGAACAGTTCGATGAATCTGCATTACCAAAAGATGTGGTCGAAAAAATTACCTTGGAAAATCCGACTGAAAAAAGTGCTTATCTTTTAGAATTACGAAAAGCACTGAACGAATCTCTCCAAAAATTGTCTAATGAACATAGATTGGCTGTTGTGTTGTTTGAAATCGAAGGATTATCCCATGGAGAGATTGCAGAAATAATGGGCTGCTCTCCGGGTACAGTTCGGTCCAGGTTGCACTACGCCAAACTTGAATTACAGGCATATTTAGAGGATTTTATCAAATGAGATTATTTTTTCCATCTAATGATAGGCGATCGAAAGATCAGGATAAAAAGTTGTCGGCTCTATTGCAGATCAAAAAAGCCGAAATACCATCAAGGGATTTCTGGGCCAATTTTGATACCAAACTCCATAGTAAGCTGGTAACCTCGATGGATGAAGGGGTCCCCAAGGCTGCGATTCATTCATTTTTTATGACAAGCAGAAGTGTGGTTTCCTTCATATCCTGCGTTGCTTGTTCGATTGCCATAATAATGGCCTTTGAAATCCAAGATCATCCAAGTAAACGCAGTCAACCAAAAGAGCCGCCTCCGTGTGTAAAGCATTTTGTCAAAAATGAGCTAACTTCCATTACCGGTTGTCACGACTTGGTGGCCTATACATCGGGTAATCATAATACAACTTGTTATGTCAGTAATTCTCTGGGGACAGAATCTTCCTGTTGGCCGAGGCCAAATAACTCATTTTAGTGCATCTACTGGTTTACTATTAATGTTGTCATGAGGTGTGTGTTCTATGCAGTTGCACTAACTACCATCGGCCTACTTTATTGTAATGGTGATACGTCCGATGGTTGTGTCTGCAAAAATTGTGGAACAGCTATCGAATTCTCAGCGATATCTCCATTTTCCTTTGTCAGTGATATTTTTTCAAAGAGAAAAAACTCTGTGGTCAGAATCATTGGCATTCGCATCGATGGCAATGATTCTTCGAATACAAAACCCGATGCCAAGACGGAAACTAAATCCGATGCTTCAAATCGAGAAAAATCCGCTGAGCATAATGGGAAAATTTTGTTCGGCTCTGGTTTTTTCATAGATGATCTTGCTCGTACGGTTACCAGTGCAACCATTGTGGATGCAGCAACCAATATATGGGTGGAATATAATGGCCTATCCTATGCAGCAGAACTTGTTGGGTTGGATCGCGTTACAAACATAGCCATAGTGAGACTTCTCAAAAAACCTGACAATTTTGATTTCATCGACATTATGATTGGAAAACCCAGGGATAGCGTTCAATGTGGTGAATTTTTGGTTTCGGTGGAATGTAAACTTGGGCTGGATCCAGCTCCAAATTTTGGCATAGTCGTCGGAGAAAATTCCAGCTATGAAAATAGTTCATTTCCGGTTAAATTGACCAGAACC
>JAIRTH010000015.1 GCA_031255005.1 Puniceicoccales bacterium
ATCTATTCTACGGCCTAGTCTGTTGTAAAAACTATTAAGTCCTCCAATGTCGTAATGTTTTTCGAGCAGCAGAACCTTTTTGCCGAATTGAGCCAGCCTTATGCCAGCAGCAAGACCAGACAATCCCGCCCCTATGATGATCGAATCGTATTTATCGGAAATAATAGACATCGACTAAATTATCTAAATTTTTGTTAAAATTTGCAAATATTATTTAACATACTGCCAATCGACAACAGTAAGTTGTATTCTGTTGAAATTATTCCAGCTATCCAGGCCAATTTTGACGAGCATATCAAAGGATTTGTTTAGTTCAGGCATGTTATTCGACATATTCCAAGCTATGCAACTAATACATAAATTGTTTCTCCCGAATAGGTTAAATTTAAAGTGATTTTTGTGAATACCGAAGGTTTCGGGATCGGCCATATGTACATTTCTTAGGCAAAAAATTGGTTCATCGTTTTTCTGGCCATAGGGCTGTAGTTGATCCAGTTCCAGTATCAATTTATTGCATAATTGCTTTGAATTTAATTCACATACCACATTTATAGTCATCTCGATTTCATCTAATTGGTAGTCGGCAATGGCTTTGCAAAAATCATTGCGGAACTGATCTATTTTTTCCATTGACAGCGATATGCCTACGGCGAAGGCATGGCCACCCCAGGTTTCAATATTTTTTTGACATTTCGATATGATATCCATGAGGTTGTAAGGGTGAATGCTGCGCCCAGAACCTTTGGCTAGTCCGCGTTCCTTTCCCAAAACAATACAAGGTTTATTGTAATCGCGGCAAAGTTTTCCTGACACAATGCCCACGACGCCGGAATGCCAATTTTCATTATAGAGCACAATGCCCGGAGCGTTTTGGTAATTCGTATCGACAATTTTTGAAGCCTGGGCAGTGATTTCATGTTCTATTTTTTGCCTTTCTTTGTTCATTGTCTCGAGTGTTGCAGCCAATTTTTTTGCCAATTTCATATCGTTGGACAGCAACAATTCCACCGGCAGAGACGCATCCGATAGTCTACCGCAGACATTTATTCGCGGAGCTAGTTTAAATGAAACATCCGCGGAACTTAGCTTTTCTTTATTTCGAATGCCGGACTCTAGGCATAGTGCTGCCAATCCTGGCCTTTTTTTTGCCGCAAGATTTTCCAGCCCAAATTTTGTGAAAATTCTATTCTCTCCTTCCATGGGAACCATATCAGCGATGGTACCAAGGGCTACAAGATCAAGATAATTACTGAGTTTTATATCAAAAGCAACCCTGTCTTCAGCTGCTCGTCGTAGCTTCAGAAAGGCATGCATAAGTTTGAAAATCAGTCCAACGGCACACAGATTGACGGCATCGGTGTTATTAACCGATGGGAAGATATGCGGATTTACCAATACGCATCCATTAAAAATTTCGCCATTGGATATATGATGATCTATCACAATCACATCTATGCCAAGCAAGGTTAAATCTCGAAGCTGCTTTGCACAATTTGTTCCGCAGTCTATGGCCACCACTAGCTTTGGATTTGATTCGGCCAACATTCGGTCAACTATTTCATCCGAAATGCCATAGCCTTCGGTAAACCTCCTGGGAATGAAAAATTTCGGAAACCTGTTGAATCGATGCATGATGGTCAAGAACAGTGACACTCCGGTTATACCATCCACATCATAATCTCCAATGACACTGATTTCTGAATGAGCTTGGATATGCTTATCGAGTAATTTCACTGCTGAATCCATGTTTACTATGAGAAAAGGATCAGCCACATTGGCCAGCTTTGGGAAAATAAACCTAGCAGCATCGGTTTCATTCGATATGCCATTGCTTACCATTACCGTAGCCACAACCTTATCTATGCCGAACCGCCCAGATATATTTTTTACAAGATGCTCGTCTACTTCCGCAAACTTCCAGCGCGACTTTTTTTGCTCAACCAAATTAAGTTTCTATTATAATTTATTTCTATTATATGATAAATTTTTCATTTTTTCCACTTTTTTTATTTTTTTCATCTGGATCAATGTGTTGGCGATCTCCTTTGTGCCATAAAAATAATACCGGAGAGGCAATGAAAATGGATGAAAATGTGCCCGTGACAATGCCTATCATAAACATGAGCGCTATGTTCTGTACCACTCCAGCTCCAAAACAAAACAGAGCCAATGCCGAAAGAAATGTGGTAAGACTTGTCAAAATTGTGCGCGACAATGTCTTATTGATCGATAAGTTTATCACATCACCCAGTGATAGGTCTGGATTAAGGATCAGTTCTTCGCGAATTCTATCGAATACGACGATGGTATCATTGATTGAATAGCCAATTATCATCAAAATCGCTGCAATCATCGGCGATGAGAACTGTTTGCCGAACATTATATAGATTCCAATGGTGGACATGATGTCGTAAAGTGTTGATACTAAGGCTCCTATGCCAAAGCCAACTTCGAACCTAAAGGCTATATATAGCACGATGCAAAACAAAGCTATGGCCACCGAAAGCAGGGCATTTAACCTTAGTTCACCGCTAACAGATGCACCCACCGTATCTTTTTTTATGATGGAGAGATTTGTTTCGGGATATTTTGCTTTTAAAGATGATATTAATGCTTCGCCTTTGCCTTCTTCTGTCTGTAGCTTAAGTATTTCGCAGTCTTCACCGAGGGCTTTCTGGTATGTGGCTCCAACTTCACCGATGTCCATTTTTTTTGCCCGATGCTCTATGTCCTGAATGGCAATTTTTTCTTCAAAGGAAACGGTGATTTCATCTCCGCCAGAAAAGTCTATGCCATAGATATTTTTACCACGGTAGGCTGTGCTGATCAATCCGGCGATGATAATCAAACTGCAGGCTATGGCCGACCATTTTCTATATTTCATGAAATCAATATTGGTTTCTGGAAAGAGCGATTTGGGTAGCAATTTTTTCCATCCAAGTTCAATAAATGCTTCGGTTACAGCACGACTGAGAACTAGGGCACAGAACATGGTTGCGAAAATTCCTATGGATAGAATTATGCCGAACCCTCGGACTGGTCCGGTACCAAGCCAAATCAATATCAGAGCCACAAGCAATGTGGTTAGATTGGCATCAAATATGGTGGAAAATGCTCTATCATAGCCATGGGCCAAAGCAGCTTTGATACTTTTTCCTAGCTTTAACTCTTCTCTAATTCTCTCCAAAATAAGGATATTTGCATCGATGCCCATGCCTATATTTAAAACCAAAGCGGCGATGCCTGGCAAAGTGATAGTGGATTTGATCATGGCCATGACGGCCAAGGTGATTAGAGCATTAATCAATACGCTGACTACAGCTATTAGGCCGGATATTCTATAGTAAATGACCATGAATAGGACCACAAGAGAAATGCCTGCTATCGAAGCATTTATGGAGCTTGTCCTTGCATCTTCTGCCAAAGATGGGCCGATCTCATTCATTTCGGCAAGTTTGAGTTCAAATTCCAGTGGGTTGTTCAGTATATTGGCCAATTCGATGGCATCACGTTGAGAAAATGAGCCAGAAATACTTGCCCGACCTTCGCTGATTTCGTTTCTAATTACCGGCGCCGAACATAGCTTACCATCTAATACGATGGCAAGTGGTCTATTTATATTGGCCTTGGTTATGGCGGAAAATTTTTTCGTACCTTCATCGGTCATGGTAATGCCTATTTCATAGCTACCAAACTGATTAATGGCAGGTGTGGCAGATTTTATAAATTTGCCAGTTATTTCAGGTATGCGTTTGACATACATGGGTACATGGATCATTTCACCGGTTTTTTTGTCTTCATACTCTTCCACAAGCAATTCATAGCCTGGAGGAACATCGCTATCGGTAGCGGATTTTGGATGTAGACTAGGGTGGACCAACCTAAATTCTAGTTTTGCCGGTTTTTTGATCGCATTAACTATTTCTGGATTATCCTGGGTTGATAGGCCAGGTAACTGTATTTCAATCTTATTGGTTCCATGGCTACGGATGATGGGCTCAGACACGCCAAGGCTGTCCAAGCGTTTACCCATTATCTGGATGGCTTTATCGAGATTTTCCAAGGCTTCTTTACTTTTGCTGGCCCTTATTTCATCGGAGGTTTCTAGAATGAATGAAATGCCACCCTGCAAATCCAATCCTTTGCGCAATTTGCTGTGGGTTTCGTTTAGTATCGCACCCAGTATTATGGAATTTTTCTTTTCCAGGTTTTTGACATCGGCTATGTTCAGATCGCTGAAATATTTAGAAAGATCCAAATGTCTTTCCTGTGCAATCTTTTTTATGGCAACAAATAAACTTGGTATGTGTTCCTGCCCAGTGATTTCTTGGGCATCTATCAACAGATTGGCAAATTCCTCTTTATGGGATGTGGCTCGATCATGGATGTATTCATTGAACGATCGATCATTGATCGGTATTAAACATAGAAGCGATATCACCAATACCGCTGCCCCCAACATTAATTTTGAAATTATATCCCTAGTCATGATTATAAAATAATAACATTTGAACCAATCATATTAATCCATTTTTGTGTGTACAAACGATTTATGTAATTCAATATTCACTCCATTCGCTATCTCCACCACAAATATGCTGTCTCTAACCTCTTGTATTTTGGCGAATATGCCAGATGTTGTCAATATGCGATCGTTCTTTTTTAGAGTTTTTAACATTTCCTCGTGACGCTTTTGTTTTTTCCTTTGAGGAGCAATCAGCATGAACCATAGGCCTATAAAAAATAAGGCGTAGGCTATTAATGGAATGGCAACTCCAGGAGATTGTTGGCTAACAACTTGATCAAGTATAACATTCATGATGTACTTCAGTTGCTACTGATCAATAAAATTTGTTCGATTACTGCAAGATTCTTTTCCAAGATTCTTTCATTATAGGCTTAATTTTTGTCGTGGATTTAGCCAAACCTGGATCATATCTGATAAAGTATTAAATACTACAATCAGTATGGCATAGAAATTTACGATCCCTAAAATCATGGTGTCATCTCGGTTGTAGATTGCATTGACAAACAGTCTGCCCAGGCCAGGTATGTTGAACACTACTTCAATGGCTATGGCTCCACTCATCAAGCTGGCAAATGCTGGACCTAGAAATGCAATCACCGGCTGAAGGCCATTGCGTAGCACATGGACGAAAAAAATTTTTCGATGAGAAAGGCCTTTGGCTTTGGCTGTGGTTACATACTGTTTATTTAGCGCAACAATGAGGCCATCTCTGGATAATCTGCTTATATAGGCAGTATAAAATATACCAAGGGTTATTGATGGCAGAAACTTATTGCTGAAGTCAGACCAACCTGAACCTGAAAAAAGATTTAGTTTTATAGCAAAAATATAGGCCAAAATTGGCCCCAAAACAAAGCTAGGAAGGCATATGCCGACGCTCGAAAGTGAAGAAAAAAATACATCGATCTTAGTATTGCTATACATGGCTGAAATGGAGCCGAATAAAATTCCGAAGATGATTGCTATGATCATCCCATAACAGGCCAACTCAAAACTTATGGGTACCTTGCTCATTACCAACTCAGTCACGTCCCAGTCGGTATATTTATAGGATGGCCCCAGGTCTCCATGTAATAAATTTTTTAGATATTGTAAATATTGTGTTAGTAATGGCTTGTCGAATCCATAGTACTCATCTAAAGATTTTCTTACAGATTCAGAAAGTTCACGCTCTTCGTCAAAGGGGCCACCGGGTACTGTCCTAACCATAAAAAAAGTTATGGTGATTACTATAAAAATTACTGGGATGGAAAAAAATGTTCGTCGCAGAAGGAATTTTAGCATGGGCGTCAGTGTTATATGAAAATTTTATTATAGTAGCGACTTCTCAAATTGGAAATTAATTTATCATAAATTTCTTCGTTGAGTTTTTTGGATATCCTTTTTTCTATATCATTGGATGCTTCTTGGAGAGTCAATTGATAGGCTTCAGATAGGCGTTTATTGACCCTAACCATGAGGTAGTACTCCTTAATTTTTATAGGTTTCGTCACCATTCCTTCGGAGATGGTGTTAGCTTCTTTGCGCAATTCCTCCACTATGTCTTTCAAAAGAACCTTTCCCAATGGAGTTATCTTTACATCGCATTTATCGGAATATTTTTTTATTATCACATCTTGATTTTCTTTTTTCGAAAATCCATTGAAAATATCATTGATCATATCATCGATGTCCTGGCAATTTTTTTTTGGTAGAATAGCGATTTGAGATATGTCCAGTTCGGAATCTTTCCAAAAATCTTTATAATTTGCATCGTAAAACTCTTTAATTTGCAATGGGCTTATTTCAAAATGATAAACGATTCTCTGGTGTAACATGAAACTGGATATTTCATTTTTTTGAAGGTCATCTTTAAAGGTTCTGATGGATCGACCGGTGGTGTGACGATAGTTTGAAAAACCTATTCTATCATTATTAAAATTTTTTTTGAGAATTTGGTCGAATTTTTTATCCTTAAAATTTTCCGGTGCTTTTCCTTTCATTTTTTCGAATTCCTTGGATAGTAGCTCCACATCTATTGTATGCTGAAGTATATTGTGGCCAATTTTATCTATCATAGGGCTGTCGTAGTTGTATTTTCCATTGGTTTCTTCGGCCAATTGAATACCTATCTGCCGCGATGTGATCGCCTTAGAATTGACTGCGCCCACCATCTGATTGGTATACACGGTGGTGGATTTATATGGTGATATTAATTTAGATTGTAGTGTTATGGCCGATGTAAAGACCGTACAAAATCCAAACATCACCCCTGACATGTAAAAACCTGATTTCATGATATCTGGATAGGTTTTATTATAATATAACAAAAAAGAAAGACAAAACTGATTGTAACGCTATGGTGACCTAAAACTTATTGTTACTAATTATGTTGGGTAAAATTTTTAACAAATTTTTTTGCTATGTTTCCGAAGCTACCATTGGAGAGAAAGGCTAGGGTGGTGGCTTCTTTGAATTTCATCTTTTCCAGGGCATACAAGATTTCTTCGCTGCTGGATGCTTTGGCATCTATGCCGATTTTTACAAGATTTTCTGCGAGTTTCGGTGTGTCCAATGTGGTTTCTCTGGTTTTGAATGCATTGGCGATGAATACAGCATCGGCTCCGGCGAAGGCATCGACAAATTCATTTTGGAATGCATTGGTGCAGGCTGTGTTACTTCTCGGCTCAAAGCAAGCTATCAGTCGACGGCCAGGATATTTCTGCCGTAGACATTCCAGGGTTGCTTTTATGGCAGTGGGGTGATGGGCAAAATCATCGATTACCATTAGATTTGCATTGGATAGCAGTACTTCTTGGCGTTTTTTTATACCTTTAAAGCGCTGCAAACAACTTACATCAACGTCGAGGGGATTGCCCGAAAGAGCTATTCCCGAAGCAATAATTGCCATTAGGGCATTGCGTGCATTATATTTACCAAACAGACCAGAAATTATATGTATTTTTTTGCCAGAAATTTTTTCAATTATATCGAAGCTGGTAAAATTTTCGGAGGTGGAAAAATGTTTCAATAGGTAGTCATTGTCGTCATTTTCTCCAACGAATATGGGGTTGATCCACGCCAAAGGAAACATGGATCTAATGTTTAAATCATCACCATTAGCAATTACATAGCCATTGGATGGAATTATTTTTAATAGATGATTGAAAGATCTTTTGATATCCTCTAGGTCGCGAAAAATATCACCATGGTCGAACTCCAGATTGCCAATGACAAGAATATCCGGTGCGTAGTGAATGAATTTGCTTCGTTTATCAAAAAATGCTGAGTCGTATTCATCTCCTTCTATCACAAATGGATCATTTTCATTGCCCAGGGCACTGCCGTAGGAGAAATCGATGGGAACACCACCGATCATATGGCCTGGATTTAGTCCATTATTTTTTAGTAGGAATGTGGTTAATGCTGTAGTGGTTGTTTTGCCATGGGTGCCAGTGAGAACAATGCTTTGACGTTTTTTCATTATCTCTCGGTGGATGAATTCTGGCAAGGAATAATATGGTATCTTCTTGGTTGCCAACAACCATTCCACTTCTTCGTTGCCTCTGGCTATGGCATTACCCACAATGACCGCCGTTGGATTTATGGCTTCCAATCTAGCGGCCGAGAACGAATCATAGATGTCAATTTTATGCTCATTTAATAGGCCGGCCATCGGTTGATATAGTGTTAAATCTGAACCACATATATCGTGGCCAAGTTTTTTTAATAGCACAGCTACGTTACCCATAGCTGTCCCTCCAATGCCAATGAAGTAGATTTTCATAGCTGAATTCCGATTATAATTGAGCTCAATCCGCTGCCTATTCCAAGTAACGCGCATTTTGAGTCACTTTTTACCTCACCGGTGGCCAACCCAAGAGCAAAGGTGATGGGTAGGGCTACTGAACCAGTATTGCCTAAATATTGATAAGTCGAAAAATCCTTGCTTGGATCCAAATTTAGTGTTTCGTAGAGTTTCATCATGTGTCTTCTACTTACTTGATGACATAAAAATTTGTCAACTATTTTGTCATTCCAACCAGACGATTTACAAAATTTTTTCCAATTCGCCAAAGCAAGTGCCACACCGGCATTTAGTAATTTTTCAGCTTCGGTCTGCATGGTCAGTGAATTGTCAAAAACATCTCCTTCACATAGTTTACAAGCGCCGGAATTGATCAATAGGTTCGCATACTTTATTCTAGGACTTTTTGGCGATAGCGAACTATGACATAGCAACGCCGCCACAGCTCCGGAGCCTAGTGTCAAATTTGCAAAATATGGTTTGATCTCATTTCTGCTAAAATTCGATGAGTTAAGTTTCTCTATGGTATTGTCTAGCACAGGTTTACCGTCTTCACCGGAAACTATCAATGCACATTTTATTTGGCCGGACTCTATCATACCTCCGATGATGAGCATGGCATTAAGAAATCCCAAGCAGGCATTGGATAGGTCAAAAAATTGTGTGTGTTCGCTGAGGTCTAAAATATTATGGACATAGGCTGCAGTGGCTGGTTCGAGCCGATCTCGACATACCGAAGAGTGAATTAGTAGGTCCAGGTCATTTTTTTTTAAACACGATGAACCTGAAGCAAACAATTTAGCGGCAGCTTCGGCACTGGCTTCGGATGGTTTTTTATAGCCGTTCCAAAAGCGCCGTTCCTTTATTCCTGTCATTAATTCGAGCCGACCATTTAACAACCCAAGTCTTTTATAGGTTCTATACAATCGATCCTCTATCGAAGCCGAAGATATGCATTCCGGTGGCAATATGTAGGCCATGGATTCGATGGAGACATTTTTAAAGGTAAAAAACATTGGACTAGGACGCTAATGCCATGGCCCAGAAAAACAATCCAAAACTAATCAAGAGATATGCGTTCTGCCTTTAGAATGCTATTCCTGTCTTCATGGCGTACTTCACCAGAAATGACAACTTTTCGGTTGATAAATCTGAAAAGATCGCCAGCCTGAACACTATCCGATGGTTCCACATACAAAACCCTTGTGCCATTGGATCCTACGAGCTCATAGGGAGTTTTGGATTTAAATAATCCAAGTAGTCCAAAAAGAAATTTTTTACTTTTTTTTAGAGTGCCAGCATAGGATAGGTTTTGGCCAGAATTGATATGAGTTTCGCTGCCTATGCTATAATTATTGAATTTTGTAGCCATAGAATCATCCAGACCAAATATAAATGCAAAACCTATAACTAATATAATTTTCCACATGCTACATATATTTTATTAATGAAGGAAAATATCAAGAAAAAGTTTTCATTTTTTACTTAGTTGAAATGGCTTTGGTCATCTAGTTTTATCGGCAATTGCAATGGATTGCCTTTCCTTATAATGTCTATGTTGATGACATCACCGGGCCTCAGAAGAAACAGTGAATTGGCAATATCTCCCACATTTAAAATTTTGTTGCCGTTGATCGAAGAAACCATATCATCAACCAATATGCCAGCTTTTTCTGCTGGTGAATCCTGTTGAATGCGCGATACGAGAATCTGAATGCCGTTCTCTGGCGTGTATTGTTGATGGACAAAAAATCCTGCAGTGCAATGAGATACACTTCCAGTTTTGATTATGTCACTGCAGACGCGATCCAATGTCCAGGCTGGCATGACAAAGCTTGAACGCATATCCGGCAGAGAGGCCATCATGACGCCGGCTAACATGCCATTGGCAGAAAATACTGGCGAACCGGTTTCTCCGCCATCTATGGGAATGTTGGTTCTGG
>JAIRTH010000016.1 GCA_031255005.1 Puniceicoccales bacterium
TCGAATTTCCAAACCTACTGGCCTTTGCCAAACATCTGACATCTTAGGCAGTAAATGCCCCATAATCACAGAGAATCCACCAGATATTTAAACACCCTGTCCTTGCCCTCATCCAGTAGAACTATCGGCTCATAATCTAAGTCTTTTTTGGCGGCTTCGTGGGAAAAATAATGATTTTTGCTCAATGCTATGGCCAAAGCTCTGGTCATGGGAGGATCTTTCGAAGCAACACCAAATGAATATATTTTTTCATACAAATAGCCCATTATATAGGCTTTCCACAGAGAAATGCGAGATGTGATCCTTTTCATACCAACGAACTCAATCGCATCGTTTATAAAATCCCATAGACGTATGGGCGATTCCTGGCCAATGAAATAGGCCTTCCCACAGGCCACACCACCATTTTCTATGGCTTTGAAAGCAAGCAAATGAGCCCAGGCTGCATTCTCCACAAAGGTAACATCGACCATATTTTGGCCATTGCCAACAATCTTCAATTTTTTTTCCTTAGCCGCTGCCAAAATCCTAGGCATAAAATGAGGATCACCGGGGCCAATAATCATATGCGGCCTAACAACTACGGTCCTGAGCTCATCGCCATTGGCAGCCAATATAGCCTTCTCTCCTATGGCCTTAGTCCTGGCGTAATGCCAATGATAATTGCGTCCATAGGGCAGGCTTTCGTTTCCTCCGGAAAATGCTCTGCCATTGAAAACGACACTGGGGGAACTGGTATAAATTAAATATTTAATTCCGTGCTTCTTGCATGCATTTATGACATTTTCGGTACCTATGACATTGGTATTAAAATAGTCATCAACTTCACAACCAAGGCCAGCCTTTCCAGCGGCATGAAAAACCACATCGATACCACCACCCATGGCCACATCGACCTCATCTTTATAGGACACATCGCAACGCACACATTCTACACCACGCTCCTGAAGCACATACTGCTCACGCCTGGCCAATGAACGCACTTCCATCCCATGTTCCTGCAATAGAGAAACCAGATGAAAACCTAGAAAACCACTTCCTCCTGTGACAAGAGCCTTCACGGAATCGCATCCTGGGGCAAAATAACCGAAAGTCAACCACACGAATTAGATATGCCATGTTATAAAATTGACAACACCATTGACAGTAATCCTCAAAACAACCTAATCAACTATGCGAATTTCCAGACACAGACAACGAGAATTCTTACTTTGTGACGATATTAAAAAATTTTCATTCGACGGAATCATCGCATTAATTATTACCCTGGCCACATCGATGCTATTCGCCGCCATCCTGGCACCATTGCTATTTAATCTGGTGCTATTTTTTGAAAAAAATTACCATAGTCGCATGGGGGCCTACTTGATAAACAAAGGCCTGGGAGCTTTTTTCGATCGCATCCGCTGGATTCCCATAGCCATCGGCATGGTAATTTTGAATAAAAAATTCAAATTTACAAAGAACATTTTCATTGGAAAATTTCGCTGGAGCCAAATCAGCCGTGGCTTTTCCATGGGCATGGCATTCATAGTTTTAGCTGCCAGTCCACATTATTTTCTAACATCATCGCAGAGAACAATTTCACAACCAGAAAACATAACAATGACATTGATCAATGCCCTTGGCACAAGCATTCGAGTGGCCTTTCTAGAAGAGATAATCTTCAGAAATATTCTACTGAAAATATTTTACACAGCCTTCAGACCATCGATGGCCATTACCCTAGCCTCCATGTTCTTTGCATACATGCATTTTAAGGGTCATACCTCTCTGGCTAGCAACGATTATGCCACCATAAAAAACGGCCTTCTCTGTGCCCATGCCCAGATCACATGCTGGGCAACAGGCCTCCATGTGATCGAATTTTTAAACCTATTTCTATTGGGCCTATTGCTCTGCCTTATCACGCTGAAACGCAAGTCATTAGATAGATCCATGGGCACCCACTGTGGCATAGTTTTTTCATTACTCATCTATAAAAAATTTGTACATATTACACCTCCACCCCAATCATTTGCATTCTTCGGGACCCATAGAATCACTGATTCGCCCTTTGGTCTATTGATACTATCATTGATAATACTAGCCATTCATTGGAAACGCCAGGGCAATGCCGATCAAACCTGAAATCGCATTTTACTTGCGGATGTGAAACAAAACCATTTTATTTTTTTTATTTCAGTGATGGCATCGGAAAATATTGTGATTATAGGAAGTGGTTGCGCCGGATTAACCGCAGCCATATATTGTGCCAGAGCCAATCTGCATCCTATTGTGATAGAAGGAGCTCAGCCAGGTGGACAATTGACCACAACCTCATTTATAGAAAATTTTCCTGGATTTCCCGAGGGCATAGGCGGCTTTGAATTGGTCGATAACATGAAGCAGCAAGCCAAAAAATTTGGCGCAAAATTTCTATCCGAGGAAGTAATTTCTGTCGATTTTTCAAAAAATATAAAAAATTTAATCACCCATGGCTCGACCATCGAAACCAAAACAGTCATCATCGCCACCGGTGCTGCACCAAGGTTTCTTAACATTCCCGGCGAAAAGAATCTTTGTAACGGCAAAGGAGTAAGCACCTGCGCCACCTGCGACGGAGCTTTTTTTAGAAATAAAATCGTTGCCGTCATCGGCGGAGGCGATTCCGCCTGTGAGGAAGCTTTATTTTTAACCCATTTCTGCAAAAAAATATATATAGTCCATCGAAGAGATCAACTCCGGGCCTCGAAGATCATGGCCGAGAAAGCCATGGCTCACCATAAAATAGAGGTTTTGTGGAATTCTATTCCCTTGGAAATGGTCGGCACTGAAAAATTATCGGGCCTGAAATTAGCCACCAATGGTAAAGAAAATACTTTTATTTTACATTGCGACGGAGTATTTTTAGCCATAGGGCACATTCCAAATACCAAAATATTTGCCAATTGCCTAGCCCAAAATGACGAAGGTTACATTATTGTGGATTCTACCCAGACCAATATCTCTGGTGTTTTTGCCGCCGGCGACTGCGCTGATCCAAAATTTAGACAGGCAGTAACCGCCGCAGGCATGGGATGCTCAGCAGCCATGGAAGTCGAACGCTATATAACATCGAAATGTTAGACGACTCAAATCAAGTCATTAAGGCTGAATCCGATGGCCAAATACTGACCTCCCTTCGGCCAAGATTTTTTACTGAATTCACCGGCCAACGAAAGACCATCGATCGATTACTCATCGTCACCCATGCCGCCAAAAAACGCAGAGAACCACTTAGCCATCTGCTTTTCAGTGGCCCACCCGGTCTAGGGAAAACCACTCTGGCCTTGATACTTGGCAATGAAATGGATACTACGGTTAAAATAACCTCCGGCCCGGTGATAGAAAAAGCCAGCGACCTCGCAGGCCTACTCACCAGCCTAAACCACGGCGACATACTATTCATCGATGAAATTCATCGACTTCCAAAGACCGTGGAAGAGTACCTATATCCTGCCATGGAAGACTTCAAAATCGACATCATGATCGACCAAGGTCCCAATGCCCGCAGCATACGACTGGATATCCCGAAATTTACCCTGATCGGCGCCACAACCCGAACCGGTCTGCTTAGCTCTCCGCTTCGAAGCAGATTTACGCTGCATACTCGATTGGATTACTACGGACTGGAAGACTTGAAAAAAATAGTCCTGCGAAGCGCAGCATTACTATCCATTGCCCTAGAACAATCTGCTGCTACAGAAATAGCTAAACGCTCTCGAGGCACTCCAAGAATTGCCAACAGTTTGCTATCCTTTGTCCGAGATTACAGCCAGCAATTCAATGGTGATCTGGTAACTCTTGAACACAGCCAAAGCGCCCTAGATCTCCTTGAAATAGATGAACATGGCCTAGATGAAATGGATAAAAAAATCCTGTCCTGCATAGCAATCAATTACCATGGCGGCCCAGTGGGCATAAACACATTGGCCATTGCCGTTGGCGAAGAAACCCATACCATAGAAGAGGTCTATGAACCTTACCTGATCCAAGAAGGCTATATAAAGAGAACATCCCAGGGTCGAATGATAGAAAATAAGGCACTGCTCGCCATCGGATTAACCATAGACAAAAACATTCAAGGAGAATTTATGATCAGCTAATCAATTCAACTTGACAGAATGTAAAATTTTGAGACAAATACAGTGGTCCGTTGTCGGATATTTTTCTAGTGAATTTTATAATGACAAAAGAAGAAATAAAGGGAATCGTCAAAGATATAATAGCCGAAATAGCACCTGACGAAGATGTTAGCAATATTCAGAGCAATGTCCCGTTGCGCGATCAATTGGATCTGGATTCGATGGACTTCCTGGACATAGTGATGGAGTTACGGAAAAAACATAACATAGAAGTTCCGGAAGCTGATTACAAACAGCTCGAATCCTTGGACAGCTGCGCAGACTATCTGGCTGAAAAATTCAATGGTTAAATCTATGTAACCATAGCACTGACCTTTGTAATCTTTATATCCTTCCATTTATTAGTCATATACCTTCGATATAAAAGGCATATCCTGATGGATAGATCTATCATCATCACATACCAAGCAATGACCGCGCTGCAATCCCAATTTGTACGCCCCATGATGATATATAGAGGCAAAAACTCCAGCATCCAATAGCATGACATATTGACAATCATCGAATATTTTGTGTCGCCGGCGGCTGTCAATAGAGACTGAATTGCTGTCCATAGCCCATCGCTTAAAAATGCCAACCAAGCCCAAACCAACATTGATCTAGCCAACGGCCTTACTCCTTTGGCCAAGGCATCACCTCCAAATAAATTTATCAATCCATCGGGGAAAAATACCATAAATGAAGAAGTTATAATGGCCAAAATAATGGAAGCTTTCCAGGAAGAACCAACGCATCGCTTTGCCACGTCATAGCCCGAATGGCCTATGGCATTGGAACAAATTGTTCTCACACCAGACCCAATACCTTCTATCACAAAGAAAAATGCCACATAGAGTGAATGGGTTATGCCAAAGGCAGAAAAATCATCCATGGACACATGTTTTTTAATCAACTGCACCACCATGGACCAACCAAAAGAATTTATAAATGAATTGAGCGCCGACGGAGAACCTATCACAATACAATCCTTCATCAATCGCCATCTAGGTTTTATTTCATTGACACCATACTTTTCAAAATATTTTTCGCGAAAAAATAGAATAAATAATATAAAAAGCCCAACAATTTGCGACAACCCAGTGGCAATGGCCGCCCCAATGGCTCCTATTTCAGGAAACCCAGGAATAATTCTATAGCCAAAAATTAATAATATATCCAGCAAGATGTTTAACAAATTAACTATCACAGCCACCACCGGCACAATCTTTGTAATACCTCTGCCAATGAAAAATGACGCCATGGCCCCAAAGGCCATATAGTTTATAGGTAAAAACAATATCAATATACGCAAATATGGAACTCCTAATGCCCTATCACTCTCCACCAACAAATGAGGCACTAACCAGATGGATACCGGGATAAAAATTATCCAGGTTAATGCAGAAAACCAAATCATCTGCCATACCACTGGACCAATCAATTTAAACTTTTCAGCACCATTGAATTGCCCAACGAAAACCTCGGCAATGAGAATTATGTTCATGGGTACAAACATAAACAGCCAGTACCATTGCATCACACTAAAACAAATATTGAAAGCTTCCTGAGAATAGCGGGACAGCACAATTCTATCTCCAAGAATCATCAAACAGCTCGATGCTGAAGATACCATTATTGGCCAGGAAATGGACAACAATTCTCGGATACTTCCAGGTACATACTTAGACAGCGCATTTGGGACATCAGAAATCATAAAAATAAACGAAAAAACAGCACCCCATGAAGGTGAAGACACGGTTAAATTGGTGGGCCCTGGGGGATTCGAACCCACGACCAAGGGATTATGAGTCCCCTGCTCTAACCACTGAGCTAAGGGCCCAGCCCTACCGAGCAACCGAAAATCTGTGCACTCTTGTTAACTTTACAAGCACAATTTTATCTTTTTATTCAAATTTTAACTATTATGAACAGCCTCGATGGAAAAATTTCTCATTTAACAACCATCCTGGCCCATGGCGTAAAGCTAATACAATTCGATGCCAATGGGCTGGTGGCCCTGGACAAACCTATCGGCATAATGGCTCATCCCAATGATAAATCCATCAAAAAAAAAGAAGAAGAAAAAAAAATTTCTTTATTGGCAGCACCCTACAATGCGAAATTAAAAAAATATTCTCTGGGTAACGGACTTGATTTTTTCCTCCTCAACAGGTTAGATTCCCCCACCTCCGGCGTAATAATCGGTTGTTTTGATCATGGCTTGGCCGAAGCAGTGATCACTAGTTTTAGCTTAAATAGAGTGCATAAAAAATACATCGCATTGACAAAATTCAGTCCCTGCCCAAAACAAGGCCATTGGGAAAATTTTCTGCAAAAAACCATCGTAAATAACAAACTTCGATTAATAAAAACCACAGGTGAAAAATGTCTAACCGACTACAAAATTTTAAAAATCATCGATGCTCAAAGACTAACCTTGGCACTGCTAGCATTGAAACCCATCACAGGAAAAACCCATCAACTAAGGATTCAGTGTGCCATGCATAATCTACCGATCCTTGGCGATAAAACCTATGGCGATTTTCGGCTCAACAGATTATTTGCAAAAACAAATCAGCCCAGGATGTGCTTGCACTCCGAATCCATGGAAATAGCATATAATCTACAAAATAAGGAGTATAAATTTTATGCTACTAGTCATTGTCCATTTCAAAATACCGAAAATATCGAATTAATTTGATTGCATTGATAATCTTTATGAACATTATTAAATGAAATAATATTTTATAATTATGAAAGATATGTTCGGTTTTTGTAAATTAGCTTTATTAATGATATTTTCTTTAGGAAGTGTGTCGCTTTACTCTGATACCATCTGGCCAATTGTTGAATCAGAATCCACTGAGCAGTCCTATGATGAAAGCCAGTCTTTGCCTATTTTGCCTATAAATGGCGATGAACCAGCAGCCATACCTGGCAATGCATTGCCAGAAAAGCCCAAAAATTTCACCGCTGATGACATCATTGTTTATGTAAAATTAGCAGATATTAGGTCCTTTGTTGCCAAAGCTTTGAAATTTGTAAATTCCTTCGATAGCACCAAATTGGTCGAGCCAATAATAGGTAGCATGCTATCCGAGTACGGTTATCCTGATTTTAAGGCCTTTGACAGCAACTATGGCATCACATGTTTTTTATGCGGCAATGATAATGATATATTGACTATGATAAAATTAAATAACGACACATCCAGCATTAAAAATTTTCTTAAAGCCAATGAATCAAGGGTGAAAATAGTAAACGGATGGATGTTTTTTTCACCATTTAATAATATTATAGAACGCGTAGTCGACATAAGCCCTTTCGTAAAAATAGCTTCCGCCGCAGAGAAAAACGATGTGGAGTTTACATTTGTATCGGCCAGAGAATGCATTTATGAATTGCTAGATATAATCTTTGGCATAGTTAAAAGTGAAAATAGCAATAATATTACTACCGCTGCGGTTCAATTGCTAAATATAATACAGGACATGCTGATGGCCTGTGCCGATGATATTAACACAGCAAGTCTGTTATTCGGCGTGGCTGATAGCAATATTATTTTATCGGCTTCCATTGAAGCCATTCCGGGCACTCAGCTAGCCAATCTTTTGGATAATAAAAATTCCACCAATGCCATCTCTGCCTGGACAAATTTCATCGAATACGATGTGCTATCCCAACTCACCAGATTTAACCTGGGGCCTTGGCTGGACTATGCATTATATATATTGAAGTTGTTGAGCTCAAATCCACTGTTTGATTTCGCTAAAAACACAGAGCAATTATCAAAAATTGCGAATGTTATAAAAGCCAGCACCGATGGCACTTCCTGCCAAATAACCAGGCTAGGTGAATCCTATAAACAGATCATTGATTTTGTAAGCAATGAAAATGCATTTAAAAATGAACTTCTCATCTCTGCTCTGTCAAAAAACATTGGCGATTCCATTTCCGTGGCAGAATGTCTTTCATGGACCGGAACTCACAATGATTTTTTTACAATATACGACTTTATCATTGAAAAAGTTGCCATTCCCATCATGAAGCAATGTTTATCGTTCGAAAAAAATGGCAATAAAACTGACGTAATTTACTCATCCTATGCTGCCGAAACCTATGATGGAGTGACCATCTATGAATATAAGCTTCTAAGCCAAACCACCATTAATAATATTTCGACCACAACCAATGCTCTATCACCCAATGAAGGTATTCTTCCGGAACAGACCACTTCCACATCGGAACTTTACAAAAAATACATTGCCATAGTCGATGGAGTTGTGATAAAAAGCAACAGAAGCGAGCACTTAAAGGAATTG
The DNA here is from genome assembly GCA_031255005.1 of Puniceicoccales bacterium. Classification (NCBI taxonomy): domain Bacteria; kingdom Pseudomonadati; phylum Verrucomicrobiota; class Opitutia; order Puniceicoccales; species Puniceicoccales bacterium. The sequence continues at coordinate 8,468 of JAIRTH010000016.1, forward strand.
ATAACCGCAATTAAAAGCAAAAAAATTTCCCCCAAAGCTTTTGGCACCTACATGGGAACATTAAATCCAGGAGATATAGATGTGGCCAAAATAGATTTAAGGTCCATAGTTGAGAATATTGTAAAAGCTTTGGGACTAAAAATAGGACCTAACTATGACGTAATAAATCCGATAGTAATTGATGTGACAGCCAAAAATAAAGAATTGGCCATATCGACCATCATAGATCAAAAAACTATCACAGAATTAGCATCCACCATCATTTCTGCCATAGTCCAGAAAGAAACCGAAAAAAATGCTAAAAAACTTAAACTCAATGGGGTAAAGAAAATAAAGGAACCGAAACCCAGCGATAAAAAGAAAAAAATAAAACCCGGACATCAATCATTGGTGGCACCTAAACTTGAGACTGTTTCAAAACTTTATATATTCAATGAGGAGAAGGAACAAGGCAACAGCGAGAAATTTATAATACCAATAAAAATGCCACTGTTACATAAAACCTACTCTAAAAATCGTGCTGAATTTAGAGCCTAAAGGTGTCATTGAAAATGCCCATCGTAAGCCGTGAGTCCATAGAAGATATTCGGGAAAATGCTGACATCCTTGATGTAATATCAGGCTATGTCAGTCTTCGGCGTTCTGGCAGTAGTTGGAAGGGACTTAGTCCATTTTCCGACGAAAAGACACCTTCGTTTTATGTACTTCCGGATAAAAAATTTTTCAAATGCTTTAGCACCGGTCTAGCAGGAGACGTTTTTCGATTTTTGCAGCTAAAAGAAAATTTTTCGTTCATTGAATCGGTGGAATGGCTAGCCAAAAGATATTCAATGACAGTGAAATACGAAACAACCCAGTCATCATCCATGGGCTCGGTGAAGAATGAGCTGTTTGAGATACATAAAATCGCCTCCGAATATTATCAAAGTGCATTTTTCTCGTCGACCAAAGATGCTCAGGCCATCCGAGAATACTGGGTAGATCAAAGAAAATTTTCATTGGATGTGGCGAAAAAATACGGCATTGGATTCTCACCCAACGGAGATAATTCCCTAACCACCCTTTTGCTTGGCAAAAAATTTTCATCGGAAGCGCTGAGACAGTCTGGGTTATTTGTATTTAATGATCAAGGTGATATTAAAAATCCGAAACTCCGGTTTCATGGTCGGCTCATGATTCCAATTAAAAATATTCAAGGTGATGTGGTTGCATTCTCCGCAAGAAAAATCGATGGCATAACCTCCGGACTGTCGGATTCGAAGTACATAAATTCACCGGAGACACCAATATTTCACAAGGGGAGCTTGCTGTTTGGCCTAGATCTAGCCAGAAAATATATCCAGAACACAGGAACATTCTATGTAGTTGAAGGCCAACTAGATGTAATTAGATGCATGGAGGCTGGATTTACCACCGCCGTGGCACCCCAAGGCACAGGAATCACCGAGGCTCAATTGAACACCCTTCGGAGATATGCAATAAAAATTCATTGTCTAACGGATGGTGATGAAGCCGGCCTGAAGTGCGCCCAAAGGATCGCAGAACTATCCTTCAAAGCCAACATTGATGCCATTATTTTGAAATTGCCCAGCGGCTATGATCCGGATTCATTTATCCTAGAAAAAGGCCAGTCTGGCATCGAAATGCTTATCACCGAAGGAATTACATCTCTGAGATTTTTATTGGATGTGCTGCTTCCCAAGGGCCACCGATCTACACCGATGGAAAAGGAACAGGCTTTGAAAAAAATATATGAGATATTAGTCCACTGTCCGTCGATCGTTGTCACCGAAGGATATTTGAGGGAAATTGCAGCGTACATCGATATAAATTATCTATCTGTACAGTGCGATTTTTCATCTTTCGCGAAAAATTCAAAACTTTCCATGGGCATACCCAAAAATTCCAAACCGGCCTCATCCAGCATAAAAGTAAGTTCGGTGGAAAGCGATATTTTATCGATAATAATTCACCACAACGACATTGGCGAAAAATTGGCGAACATCATTGATGATTCCATGATCAATGACTCAAGCACTGCTGGACAAGTACTTACTAAAATTTTATCCAGGTTAAAAGAAGGCATTTGGTCTGGCATTTCCGGTCTGGACGATGGCGATTGGACCGAATCTGAAATAAATGAAATATTTTCCATCGCCACGGATAGCGATAGATTCGATGCGCCAGAAGATGCTGCCAACATATGTTTAGCAAAACTACATAGGGATTTTGTGAGAAAAAAACTTGACTTAATTCAAGAAAAAGAAAGAACGTCGATGTTTTTTACTAAAAGCAAAAATTTTATAGACAGTAAAATTGAAGGCCTTCAAGAAGAAAAGAGTCGTTTGCGTAGCACGCTAGCGACTCCACCTAGATTATAGTCACACAAATTTTTACATTTTAATATGGCAACTAGTAAATCGTCATCAGATACAGGTGCTGTGAACGGTATGGATGTTCGTGTACGCGAACTGATCCGCTTCGCAAAGGAACAGGGATATCTAACTCTGCAGGATATCAGTGAATATCTGCCGGAAAGCATAGAAAATCCCGAGGATGTCGAGAACATGATGAATATTCTCGATAATCTTGAAATAGAGATCGTTGACACCAATGATGTCGAAAGGTATGTGAAGCAACGTGAGGCCGGCAACCTCGAAGATGCTCCAACGGAGGATGTGGCAGAAGATCCTGTCCGAATGTACCTTAGGCAAATGGGACAGGTTCCTCTCCTGACGAGAGATGAAGAAATCTCCATCTCCAAAAGGATAGAAAAAGCTGAACTTCAGGCCCAGGATGAATTGTTTTCTGTTCACCTGACTGCTGACTTCCAAATCAATCTGGCAGAACGACTTCTACAACGCGAAGAAAGATTTGATCGCATTGTCCTCGATAAAAAGATCGAAAGTCGAGAGGTATATTATAGAATTCTCGAGCGCTCCATACAAGATAGTAAGCTCCTACTGGAACGTATCCATGACATTTGGAACCGCTTACAGTCCGTCGAAGGTAATAGAGAAATCGAACAGAAACGATTAAAACAATTTCAGGCTCAGCTAAAAACGGTCATGAAACGCTTCTGTTTCAAAATGAAAATTTTTGAAGATTTTCTACAAAGACTAAGGCCAGATCTGAAACAAATAGAGCAACTTGTTCATGAATCACAACGAGTTGCATCTCTCTCTACCCGAAGAAGTATTGACACCACTGACATGGCCAATCGAATAAAAAAGGCCATGAAAAAATTAGAACTGAAACATCAGGTCGATCCAGTCAGACTCTTGGAAATAGTGAAAAAATTTCGAGAATATATGCGCGAGGCTCATAAGGCCAAAACTGAGATGGTTGAGGCAAATCTGAGGCTCGTCATCAGCATAGCTAAAAAATATACAAACCGCGGACTGACATTCTTAGATCTTATCCAAGAAGGAAATATGGGATTGATGAAGGCTGTCGAAAAATTTGAATACCGCCGTGGTTACAAATTTTCAACCTATGCCACCTGGTGGATAAGACAGGCCATAACCCGGTCCATTGCCGATCAAGCTAGGACCATTCGAATTCCGGTCCATATGATAGAAGTCCTCAATCGAGTCATGCAGATACAACGTCAACTACAGCAAGAACTTGGTCACGAACCTTCCGCCGAAGAGGTGGCCAGCGAAATGAGCTTACCGCTGGACAGAGTCAAGGCCATAATGAAGATGGCCCAGCAACCAATTTCGTTGCAAAGCCCGGTGGGCGATAATGAAGATTCTAGTTTTGGCGATTTTATCGAGGACAAAAGCGCGGACAACCCATACGACATGACTGCTTACAGCTTGCTGCGCGAAAAGATAGATGACGTGCTGATCAGTCTAACCGAAAGAGAACGAGATGTTTTGATGTTGCGCTTCGGTCTCAAAGATGGCTATAGCAGAACACTGGAAGAAGTCGGCCAAACGTTCAATGTCACCCGCGAAAGGATTCGTCAGATCGAAGCCAAGGCGCTGAGAAAAATGCGCCACCCCACAAGAATCCGCCAATTGCATGGATTTTTCGAAGGGGATTTTGATACAGAAGGCCCTGGATTTGAGGATTTTGTGCAACAACAGCAACAGCAGCAACAACATAATTAATTTCAATCGAGATATATCACAACCGGCGGATGGTAAATACGGAATCAGTGGCAAGCTATTGATTTTGTATGCCATTGCCTATTGTTTGCTGGTCCATGGCAGCGTATACCAAGATTCTCATCCTTGGCGAATTTTGGTCTATGGAATTTTTGCCGCTTCGGTTTTTTTCAAATACCTGAAATCACCAATTAATTGCGGCATAACGCATTACATCAGCATAGCCCTAATATTTTACGGCATCACCATTGGTTTAATAAATTTTCATAGATCATTTTTTTCTTGGTACAGTCTACTATCTGACCTCATAGCGCTGTCTGGATTTTTAATCGGAACAATGCTCTGCGCAACAAAAAGTAACATGATGATCATGAAGATATTAACAAACTGCTTTCATTATCTATTTCTGCTGGCAATCATTGGCACGCTATGGTCTATCCATAGCACGACCTCACATCAAAGATTGGCCAATATGTCGATCATAACAGCCGTAGATTACTGCATAAGACTGTTTCCTATTGCCTTATACTACAAGCGCTTATGCCGAGACAACTCCATCAAACTCCTAGGTTCGTGGTTGTTAATCCTCGTTATCATAGCCATAATTGGCAGTCGTGGCAGCCTACTCCTATATGTGGCTTGCAGTCTATTGGTCATTTTTTCTAGCACAAACAAGATAACTCTTTCTCTGATAACAACATCCTTATCAGCCATTGTAATATTTTCTGCATTTTATTTGGTAGATATAGACATATTTAGTCATTTAAAAAATCGCATTACTTCCACGAAACTATGCGAAGAAAACAGATTTTACGAAATGATGAATCTGGTAAAAGATGCCAACATTGAGCTGCTATGCGGCCGAGGTCTGGGCGCTAGAAACCACAACCACAACAACTTCAAGTTTTCGGAATCATTTTGCACCATGCCTCACATCACTGCCCTAGGCTTCATGTATAAATGCGGAATTCTTGGTTTTCTATTTTTCTGGCTATTCCCTCTCATCCACGCAATCCGACTGATCTTTTCCCGCTACAAAATGGCTATAGCCTTCGCCACATCACTAATTATATTTAAACTAGGTGATTGCATCGGAGGAACTTGGGATTCAATCGGCCTATTATTTTTTTCCATTGTCTTATTTCTAAATCTTCAGTGGAAAACCTACTAAACGCCAGAGTCACTGATAGCTAGATTCTTTCGCCATACAAGGTGGTGACGGCAGACGATGTTATCCTAACATCCACAAACTCACCGACATCCGAATCATTTCCCTGGAATAACACCTTTCGATGATTGTTCGCCCGGCCCTGAAACATATTTTCACCACGTCGAGCTCTACCCTCGACGAGCACCCTTTGCTGTGAATTTAACATCTTATCGTTGTAGGCCTTAGAATACATCGTCAATTTTTTAAGCAGCACATCATTCCGCTGCTCCTTGACCTCCTGTGGCACCGGATCCGACATCGTCGCCGCCACCGTACCTCGACGACTGCTATACTTAAATATGAATGCCATGTCAAACCTCGCTTCATCAAAAAGCGAACACGTCTCCAAAAAATCCTCATCATTTTCGCCTGGAAATCCCACAATAAGATCAGTTGAAATAGACAGATCAGAAATCATATCTCTCAGAGCCAGAACGATTTTCATAAAACCATCTCGATTATATGCCCTTCGCATAGCCCGCAATATTTTATCCGATCCGCTCTGCGCTGGCAAATGTACCTGTGGACATAATTTTGGAAGATTTTTATAGCAATCGATGAGGTCCTGCCGAAATCCAACTGGATGGGGTGAGGTAAACCTAATTCTTTGTATACCAGAAACTTTGTGAATTTCTTCCAACAGCTGAACAAAGGCACTTTTGCCATTCTTTGCAGCTATTTGGCGAAAACCATAGCGATTGACTATCTGGCCAAGCAATGTCACCTCTTTAACACCTCTATCAGCTAACGTATTGATTTCCAAAAGGATATCTTTCATCGGCCTGTAACGCTCTGGCCCTCTGGTTTTCGGAACAATACAATAGCTACATCGCATGTTACAACCGGCCATTATTGAAACAAAAGCACTTGACTGTCTATGCCTTAGGTCATGTATCGAATCCATAATCCATTCATTTTCAATCTTGGCTGGCTCCACATCAATGATAAAAGTCTCTTTTTTGGAAATTACGGCCTCCAGATGATCGCCAATTTTGCTGTAATTCTCCGGCCCAAGGATTATATTTACCGCCGGCACGCGTTTTTTGATCTCCTCGGCCAAATTTTTTGCCATGCATCCCAGCACACACAGAATGATATCGCGCCTAGATAAATAGCCCAACTTGCCAAAAACTTTCAGCTCAGCAAGTTCTCTAACACTACAGGTATTCAATATGATAATATCCGCAGACATTTCATTATCAACCATATGATAATCCCGGGATCGGAGCAGTGCCTGGATAGCCTCCGAATCCCGTTCATTCATCTGACAACCATAGGTCTTGATGAAAACTTTCCTCATCTATCAGTTAGCCAACGGCTTAAGTGTAGGATACAAAATCGTATCCCGAATATTATCTGCTTCGGTGAGCAAAATCACCAAGCGATCTATGCCAATGCCCATACCTCCGGCCGGAGGCATAGCATACTCAAGCGCCAGAAGAAATTCATTATCAAGGTTTTGTATCTCCTCTCCCACCTGAGCTTCAAACATTTCCCTCTGAATAAATGGATCATTCTGCTCGGAATAGGACGGCGCAATTTCTTGGCCATTGATACATAACTCAAATACATCCAAGACCTTTTGATTTTTTTGGTTTAACTTAGCCAATGGACATAGTTCCTTTGGCAATTCCAAAACAAAAGTTGGCTGTATCAAATTCGGCTCCACCAGCTTTCCGAAAACATCATCGGTAATTTCATAGTCCTCTTGATCTGGATTTACTTCCACACCTAACTCCTTGCAGGCCTTGAGCTTCTCTTCCTTTGTCCTGGAAAACCAATGATCATCACCGCTAGCCTCCATAACCAAATTGCTATAGGTTTCTTCCCGCCATTTTCCTGACAATTCAATCTCTTTGCCATCGTAACGAGTCAACCTAGTCTTGCCCAGCACCACCTTGCACAAGTGTTGAATCAAATCATAGATCAGCGACATCATGCCCCGATGGTCCGAATAGGCCTGGTAAAGCTCTATCATCGTAAACTCAGGATTATGCTTCCGCGAAAGCCCCTCGTTGCGAAACACTCGCCCCAGTTCAAAAACCCGGTCAAAACCAGCAACCAGCATCCGCTTCAAAAATAATTCTAACGATATTCTGAGATAAAAATCATGATCTAACGCATTCATATGGGTTATGAACGGCTTCGCCGCCGCCCCACCGGGAATATGCTGAAGCATCGGCGTCTCAACCTCGGTAAACTCCCTACTCCACAAAAACTTACGGATCTCTTTCAAAATTTCTGTTCTTTTAAAGGCCCTATCTCTAGATCCCTGATTTACAATTAAATCCAAATATCTCTGCCGATAAATCTGCTCATCATCTGTAAGCCCATGCCATTTTTCCGGCAATGGCCGCAAAGATTTCGCCAAAAGACTAAACTCGTCCACTCTAACGGTTATCTCTCCAGTCTTGGTTTTGAACAACTTACCTCTCGCACCGATGATATCACCAATGTCTAGTTTTTTAAAATCTTTGTACCTATTTTCACCAATATCATCCTGGGCCACATACAATTGAATATGGCCATCTCGATCTAGCAAATTTATAAAACTTGCCTTACCCATGAGCCGATAAGCCACAATTCTTCCTGCCACAGAAACACTTACAGCCTCACCATCATGGATAAATAATCCTTTGGCCTGGGCCGATGTATGTTTCTGATCCCAATTCTGCCTAAACGGATCAAAACCAGCCCCCCGCATTTCTTCTAATTTATTTCGCCGAACAACAATTAATTCATTATTTTCACTTTCCTGCATTTAACAAGTCTCCTTTAAAACGCTCAAAAATCCGCACCACATGTAAATAATAAAAAAATGCCTTTGGTTAATAAAATATATCTATATGAGATGTAAGTAGTTATGCAACGCACCCATGGTCCCGTTGGAGCCATGGTCGCGGCATTGATTTGAAAAACTTGCCACCGGAGGAGCACTGGGTTTCAATTCACAAATGGATTTTATACCGCTTTCCCAACAACGAATATACATGGCAGAAATTTCCTCCATATCACTGCAGCCCAAATATAATCTAACCGCCAATCCCTGGTCTACCCATTGTTGAAGATTTTTATACATTTTTATCAACTTCTCGGTATCGATGGAATAAGCTGTCCTAAATTTTGCCTTGATATCCGACGGAATTTCATTTATGGCAGCCACTTCGCCATCAAAATAGCATATCTGCTCAAAAATGTCATCGGTCCAAATATTCTCTTGTTTTAAGGTCTTTACCATGGCTGGGTTAACAAACACGATCACCTCGCTACCATCATAGGATTTCTTGAATATATTTCGCGTCACCGGATAGACTCCAGGGAAACATCCCATCAATTTCGATAGGCGCTCTTCGGTGGAATAGGCTAGCAAAAAACAATTCCTCAGACCAGAACTATCCATCGACGCCCTAATGCCATCAATAATTTTCATATCTTCGACATCAAATTTACCTAACATATCATCATCCTTGGCCAAATCAAAGGGCAATCTATGGCTTCCCCAATGAGAATTTTGGAATTTCATAAATTTTTCTTTTTCCTTGGCTAACTGGCAGGACGCATCAAGAGAAAAAAGCATCATTTTTCGCGCACATAACGATGCAAACTCTATGGCCTCATCGGAATCGAATTCATAGTTCAACTTGTATAAAGCGTTCTGCAACCCAGTCATGCCCAATCCCACAGGTCTGTAGGCTCTGGTTCTATTGGCCGAATTTTCCGTGGGAAAGTAATTTGCATCTATCATAGCATCCATCGCCCGAATGCCCAAGGCCACATCTTCGCGAAGTTTTTTAAGATTCATATTTCCATCATCATCAATGTACCGAGATATCACTATCGCTCCAGAACTGCAGGCAATTGACTCGTCATCACCGGAAGGCAAAAGCACCGAATGCCCCGGACCAACGCTGTTGATACAGCCATCCATCGCCATCATAGCCGACCGATTGCATCGATCCTTAAATAATATCATTGGATTTCCAGTTTCAAATACATTTCGAAGAAGCGAAGACCATAAATCGTTGGCTTTTACGGTGTTGCTCCAAATTTTATTTTCCTTCGCCAAGCATTCTAGCTTCTCATATTCGGTTTCAAATTCCAATCCATGGGTTTTTATAAGCGCTTTGGCATCATCGACTTTAAACAATGTCCAGCATTTCTGATCCTTCACTCTCTGCATAAACAGATCCGGAATCAATAGCGACGTGCTCAAACTACCACCATTCGAAGGTCTTGATTTTTCCCTGCCAAACCCAATGAAATCGAACACATCCGAATGCCAAATTTCGCAGCTAACGCAACCTGATCCTACCAGCGCACCGGCCCCACTGGTCATGATCGAAAGCTGATGTTTGTGCAACTGCATGAAGGGAATAACACCATTGGTAATGCCACGCGTCCCTTTAATTCGACTGCCCTTGCCTCTTATCGCCGTCCAGGAACCACCCAAATTACCACCCAACCTAGAAATCAGCGCACTTTCTATGACACATTTGTTCAAAATACTCTCAATGTCATCGTTAACCGAATATATATAATCTGACATCAACTGCGAATTCCTAGTACCGGCAAAATACAACGCCTGCTCTGAAACACAAAATATTCTCTCTTTGAAAAGATTATACAACGATATGACCCTGTCATCCCGACCATCCTCTTCCTTCAAAAAAATACCCATGGCAACGCGCATCCATAAAATCTGTGGAGTCTCAAGCAACAAGCCAGCAACTGGATCTCTAAGAAGATAATTGTCCATCAATGCCATGGTTGCAACTATATCAAAATCCAGATCGGCACCAATGGAAAGGCAATCTGCCAACCTAGATAGATCATATTTCAGCATATCGCCATCCAATAGCCCCAAATCCACAGCTCTGGGAATATATTTTATAAAATAGTCGCGATGTAATCTGCGTAAGCCATTGATATCCTTATCTAATGGATTCCAGCCCAAGACATGCTGATACAAATAGGACAGGGACAATCTGGATGCAAATATGGAAAAATTCGGATCCTTCCTTACCAATTTACAAGCGTTGGTCAAAATATGTTTTTCCAACTCTGCCTCGGATAATTCGCCGGGTATATTATCCCGGAGAGCCGTCATTATTTCCTCAAATCCGATCGCAAAATCCAATCCAATCCTAGCAAAGCTAATCCTCTCTCGCAGATCACTGCCATCCCAAAAGGAAACCGATCCATCGGCCATTTTTATCAAAATCATCGCCCTTTGCAATGCATCTTGACTGGCAACGTTTATGGTTTCTTTACTGTTATCATTGCGCAACTTAGCTCTTTCCGCCCGGTATAAAATATAGGCCTCGGCAATCTTAAAGTTGCCACTCTTCATCAATTCCTCTTGGACCAAATCCTGAACCTGTTCGATGTGAATAAATTTTACACCGGAAGAAACTACTCGTTCGGTAACATTTTCTGATATAAGTTTAGATGGCACCGGATCCGAACGCTGAGACAGAAATGCTCTACGCACTGCCTGTTCCACCTTCGCCCTGCTCCAAGGAACAATCTTACCATTTCGCCTTATAAGTTTTACTTCAACAGCGGCAGAACCGCCATCGGATGCCCTGTCATTGGCATAGGCACACTTCATCAAAAAACATCTGGCGATATCATGTAAAGAATTTCGCACCAACACATCGGAAATGACATCTGTAATCTCATGGCCATCAGAAACTTCAGCACATACCTGGCGCACCACATCCACCAACATCGATTTATTTTTTTCGGAAAAAATTTCATCATCACTTGTGGCCAACATCAAATCGGTTATCGCAGTGCCAATCATGGTGGCCACATTTCCGGCCAACTCCTGATCAACACATAAACCATCGCCACGTACCACCGATGCCCAATCGAAATTCGGCTTCCTGTCACCAGGCATAGCAACAAAATTCTTTATAGCCAAATCCTCACACAATCTATCTCTAACAACCATAACTCTTTACGATACTCAATAATAATCAGCTCAGGACAATTAAATTTTCACCTAATCCAACAAAGCCAGAAATTTTCAACGCAATAAAAAATGAAATTCAATGACAGCTCAACGAATTTTATTTACCTTTCCTCTAATAAGTAAAGTATTCTAAAAAATTTGTAATGAAAATTCAAAAAATCACCAATCGAATATTTTGGATCCTAAATTTTATCGATAAAGTTATGGTACGATTTCTATTCATCGGGTTCCCCATATTTATCGTTTGCACCGGTCTGAGATTAATTGCAAATAGCTTGGCAAAAAACGCGAAAAGTATAAAAGGCGCAAAGTAAGTAATCTTACTATCAAAGTGGTCTTGACTCCAGGCAATTTTTACATATGTTTTATTACGTTATTTAAATAGATATTATGAAAGATGGGATCTTATTAATTTGGTTAGGGGCCATGCTTGGAATTGGACAGCTTAATGCTGCACATAATGCAAACAATTATGGCCATGAATATGCATTGGAAAATATAACTGATGAAGACGAATTCGGCACCGATAAAAACGTTGCTGATAACATTGCTAAATTGGTTGAAACAGAAGTCAAAAAGCAGGAACTTCTTAAAGAACTAGATGAAAATGTGAAAAATGCCGAAGATATCGTAGATGAAATCGACGAAATAGAAATTGATCAACAAGAAATCAAAGATGATATCAATGATAGCATTCTTTAATAAACAGAAAATATTCATTGATTATTGATTCTCACAATAGAAATTTATAATAGAGCAGTTTTTCCATAAAATTGAAAGTACAAATGCGCCGAAATTACTATAAATTTAGGTGCATTTCTTGTTAGAATTTGCTATAAATATGGAAATAAATAAAAAACCTAATTGATAAACCTGATATATTAAATAGGACTGCGTCGGAATGAAAATTCATAATCCATTTTACAAAAAATTGATATGTATTTTATGGTTAATACTGGCCTATTCCTTTATGGGTACCTTCTCAGCCCTAGCACTTAAAAATGGGCCCAATGAAAAGCAACTTGCAGCCATCTATGTACTTGCGAATAATGCAATCATTGAGAATAATTGCGAGGAGATAGACATTCAACAACCTAGCAGAGAAGAAGTTAATCATGCTACCAAAGTACTCCGCCCTTATCTACCCCAGGAATGTGTCTATGAAATCGTGACCAATCTTAATGATCCATTGCCGGATGATGTCGTACGCTTAGCCGTCGATGTTTTTAAAGAAAATTTAATAAAAAGAAGAATTTATTGTCGTGAATGGAAAAAAAAATATATAGCAAGCCTTACGCCAGAACAACTTGAATATAGTAAACATATACACTGTGAAGCGGTCAAAAAATCCATGAAAAAGAAACTGGCAAACTTTACACAAGAAGAACTTGAAAAGTATAAACGTAAACGCCATGAATCGGCCAAGAAAGCCATAAAAAAGAGACTGGCAAATTTTACGCCAGAACAACTTGAAGAATATAAGCGCAAACGTCGTGAATCACGCAAAAAATGTGAGGCAAAGAAACGAGCAGAATACATTGCAAAAAACTTCAGGCCAAAGTTTAATGAATAAAATGAAATCTCAAGAAATTTAAACCTCAAAAAACTCGAATCTGAATATTCAAAGTTCAGGCTCGATGATTATGAAATATTATAAGTAATACTGACAACAATGTTATCAAATTTTGGAAGAAACACTCCTTGACAAATCTGGTATATCAAACAGGACTACATCGGAATGAAAATCTATAATCCATTTGCCAAAAGGTTGGTTTGCACTTTATGGCTAATGTTAATCTATTGCGCCATGAGCACTTTCTCTTCCTTAGCACTTAAAAATGGGCCCAATGAAAAGGAGCTTGCAGCCATCTATGTACTTGTGAGTAATGCAATTATTAAAAATAATTCTATGAGGATAGACATTCTACAGCCTGACAAAGCAAAGATTAACAATGCTACTAAAGCACTTCACCCTTACCTAAGCAAGAAGCGTATCAATGAAATCGTGATCAACCTTGGTAATCCATCGATGGATAATGCCGTGAACCAGACTATCAACGTTTTCAAAGAAAGTTTAATAAAAAAAAGAAACTATCGTCGTGAAATGTTGTATAACTTTAAGTCAAGCCTTACGCCAGAAGAACTTGAAGATCGCAAACGTAAGCATTGTGAAGCATCCAAGAAATACATGGCAAAAAAACGAGCAGAACGCACTGCCAAAAAACTTCAGGTCGAAGTTTAATGAATAAAATGAAATCTCAAGAAATTTAAACCTCAAAAAACTCGAATCTGAATATTCAGAGTTCAGGCTTGACGATTATGAAATATTATAATGATCTTGACCATGTGGAAAATTATAACAAATTTAATATAGAAGAAAGTTACAATGATCTAAACGACAAGGCTATCTAGTTTTTTTCTAGACTATAAATAACCTGTTGGTTAATCCAAATGATTTCAAAATCAAGCTGTAAAAATTTTTCCACATTGAAACTAAAAAATGCTCCAAGATTCTGTGGTACATCAACAACAAGATCAGGCATTTCTAGTTCATTGCTTCCTTTAACCTATTTGGTAAATTTTATGATTGTCATAGAGACAATTTACCTATCTATTTTATGAAATTGAAATGCTAAATCCAAAAATTATTATTATGGTATAGGTGACTTATGGAATTATTTTCTGATGACAAATTTTTAATTGAAACCATTGGCCTAGGCCCACTAAAGACCAACGTTGGAATCATTTATAATAAAATAATCGGCGAAGCAATGGCCATCGATGTGCCACCGAATGCAGCAGAAATCATTGATTCCTTAGTGACGGATAAAAAATTCAAATTAACACATGTCCTTATTACTCATGGACATTGGGATCATTGCGGTGAAGCTGCTGCACTCCAACAAAAAGGTGCCATCGTCCTAGCCCATTCTGGCGATGCTCTATGGATAGAAGATCCAAGCACTATACCATTTTTTTTCGAACCTAACATCACTCTACTCCCGTGCAAAATTGACCAATATGTCGATGATATCAAACAACTTAACTTATGTGGCTTGAAAATCGGCATCGAACATATCCCAGGCCATTCCAGGGGCAGTGTAGGATATTTTTTTGAAGATTTTCATATTGCTTTCACCGGCGATGTTCTATTTTGCGAAACCGTTGGCCGATCTGATTTTCCAGGAGGAGATAAGCACTTGCTATTCAAAAGCATACGTGAAGGCATATATGGCCATAATAAGGAAACAACAATAGTTCCGGGCCACGGATGGATCACAACCATTGGCCATGAAATAGCAAATAACCCCTATGTGCGATTGAGATGACCGATGATCAGAAAACACTTGATCTGCTGGGAGATGAAGAACATACCAAGGTTCATATTCCACTGGCAGCCAGGATGAGACCAAAAACTTTGGATGACATTGTTGGCCAAAGTCATATTTTTGGTGAAAATTGCTCATTGCCGAACCTGATAAAAAATAATACTTTTGGTAACTTGTTGTTCTATGGTCCACCTGGCTGTGGAAAAACAACCGTTGCCGAAATAATTTCCCACAGCGTGAATTGTAAGTTCGTCAAAATCAATGCTATTTTGTCAAATGTATCAGAATTAAGAGAGATTATTAATAGAATAAAGTACACAAATTCCATACTTTTTATCGATGAAATTCATAGGTTTAATAAGGCTCAACAGGATCTATTGCTGCCGGATATGGAAAGCGGTGCCATTCGATTGATTGGAGCAACTACTCATAACCCAGGATTTTACGTGATAAATCCACTATTAAGTCGAAGTCAGTTGGTAAAATTCGAACCCATAGGCCATGATTCCATTGTTTTCATATTGCAAAAAGCTCTGGCCGACGGAATCCACGGATTGAAAGCCACCGGCTGCTCAGTGGAAACATCTGTGTTGAATAAAGTCGCAAACATTTCCGAGGGAGATCTCCGCCAAGCATTGAACCGATTGGAAACCATCGTAATGAGTGTCCCTTCTGGCACGATGATTGATAAGAGTGTCTTTGATAAAACATTAAAGAACACTTATAGCAAATATGATGCCAACGAAGATGAACATTACGATACAATTTCTGCATTTATAAAAAGCATACGCGGCTGCGATCCAGATGCTGCAATTTATTGGCTCGCTAAAATGTTAGTTGGTGGCGAAGATCCAAGATTTATCGCCCGAAGGTTGATAATTTCTGCCTCTGAAGATATTGGATTGGCCGATTCCAGAGCATTGCCTCTGGCGGTGGCATGTTTTGACGCCTGCGAAAAAGTTGGACTACCGGAATGCCGAATAAATCTTGCCCAAGTAACAATATTTTTGGCCACTGCCCCAAAGAGCAACTCTGCTTACCTAGCCATAGACAAAGCCATTGATTCCATCAAAAAGAATGGAGCTCAACTGGTACCGCTATGGCTACGAGATTCTCATGGCCCTGTGTCTAAAGGACTTGGCAACAGCAATGATTATCTATATAGCCATGATTTTTCGAACAACATTTCCGGTCAGGAATACATGATAGCACCTGAACAATTTTATTTTCCCAAAAAATCCGGTTCAGAACAAGCCATCGGCGAACGACTGGATGAACTAAAATCGTTAAAACGAAATAGCCACCCATAAATAACACACAAGAAATCGTCATTCGCCATAAAACATGTATATTTTATTGTAATATAAATAACATATTATATAAAACCATCGCTATCTATCTTTTTGATAAAAACTAGAAAATACGCTGCCTCGACACGACTTTCATTATCGCCTTTTGTGCATCCTGCACTTCTTTCACCAATTTGACAAGATCATTAGGTCTTTCATTAATATGCTGAAATAAGCTAGTCAAATAATCGCATGTAAATTTATCACAGCTCTTTTCATTCATTAATCTATTAGAATAACATACACAAGCTATACAAAACGTCTTCAAAGTCTTTAACTCAATGCGTTTAGAAATATCATTGGCTTGAGATATCATCAATTTGTTTATTGTAATATTTTTTTTCAGATAATTAATCAGCATCATTAACTTATTCATCGGAATAGCTTTTAACACTTCTACTACGAAATTGTATACGACTTCAGATCGATTTTTTATACAAGAATGCCCGTCATCACTTATATAAACACCATGAGGGATCGAACAACATCTGCAAATAAGCTCACCTAATTCAGATATTTTACCATCTTCTGCTAAACATTCGGCTTCTGCAACAGTATAGCCACTCACAGCTATCTTACCAGCATTTGCCAATGATATGCCGAAAAACAATGTCACACTCAGCGACAGCAACAATAATTTAGATTTATTAATTTTCACAACTCAATGATATTCGCACACCAAAATTCGAATGTCAAGCGAAAAATAAAATAAATTTCATAGACCAACCACATTCAAGGGAAGCTAAACTTTCCTTGACAACGGCCAGGCAGTGCATTGCATATGGTACACATTTGCCAGAGTAGCTCAGGGGTAGAGCAGAGGACTCATAAGCCTTTGGCCGGCGGTTCAAATCCGCCCTCTGGCACCATAGTCGTAATAAAATATCAAAAATTTCTAATTTTTTTATTGACATCTTAATTTTTTGATGAAAGGATAAGTTCATTATGAAAATAAAATATATAGTAATGTTATTGTCGTTCATGTTGATTAATGAAGCTGCACTTACCAATATGACTAGTGCCGCTAATATCAAAAGAAGTAGAAATACTAGAAGAGGTAAGAGAGGTAAGATTAATGCGAGAAAAGGTAGAACCAGTAAAAGGAAAACCAATCGCGGTAATAATAGAAATAATAACAATAAATACAAAAATAAAGTCAGTAGATACAAAAGCAAAATCAGTAAATACAAAAATAAAGCTCGTAGATATAAAGATATGCTTAATGAAGACGAAGATATGTCATATGTTTCATATATCCCAAGCGATAATGCATTTAGCACATTTCCGTATTTTCCACCTACACCTATAGTTCCATCGACACCTGCAATTCCACCGGTATTAACAAGTTCATATACGCCTACGACTTCAATAAGTTTACCTACACCTGATAATCATAAGACTTCAATTAAAAAGAAGGCAAATCAGATGGAAAAAGACATAATCAGCCAAAGAGAAATTGTTCATAACGTAGTTGATGCAACTGTTATGGTATTTAATATCATTCCGAAGTATTCAAAAATAATCTTTAGTGAATTAATGGTACATGTTTGCAAAATTATCCTTGAAGAACATAAAAATGATTCACATGAAGCATTAAAACAAAATATGCGCAATTATATTAACAAAATTAAGATTCTTGGTGATGAATTTATTATGACTTCATTAGACTTTCTTAAAAATGAAAACGTAGGAATTCTGAATTGCTTTATAACAATGAAAGACAAACTCGAGACATCAAAAAAGAAAATAGATCATGATGATATGATTGATGGAGAATATAATTATGATAATGCGATACTAGGTATTACGATAAGACATACCGACATTGATATTAAAACCGAATTGAGAAAAATTCAAACTAGTAAAGAGGAGATGATCAATAAGATAATAGATAATATAAATCAAATCATTGGTAGCGCAATCTCACATGATTACGACAGTAACAGCATGAATACATTGAGGAAGGCTCTTAATGATACTGAAACTTATACTACATTATATGGCACTCCAGAAGAAATAAAAAGTCACATATTTAAAGGAATAACTAATAGTTATAATAATGCCAATAGAAAGACAATGAAAGGTAGGATTAAACTGGAAATTGAAGAAAGTAAGATAAATTCAAGTATCAAAAAAATATTTACACAATACTCTAGCAATTCCCACGATGAAGACGTGCATGAAATATTAAAAAATGAAATGAATAGAATTGTCCCTGCATATAAGCAAGTTATTAATAATTTTACCCAGGGCATGGACAAAATAATGAAGGAAAGTAAAACTAAAGCTAAATATTTAGATCTTCTTGCCATTAAAAATAATCATACAAAACAAAAACCAAATCTTCCTCTAAAAAACGAAATAAATCCGATTGCAATTGAAGATCATTCTTTAGATTCCGAAAAATCAAATGGACAAAAGATAATAGTCGAAGAGCCTAACGAAAACCCATATCATATTTCCTTATAATAGTTAAACGATAGGGTTTAGGCCTAGTAAATACCTCCGATAGTTTTATCAGAAACATCTAAAGCACAACGATTTCATGTCGTTGTGCTTTTAATTTGAAAACTGATCTAAATGTAATTATAATTATCATCACTGATAATGAAAAGACATAGATTATTTTGTGTACTATTGTGGTTTTTCTTTGCGATAATTAACATAATGCCAATTAAAATTAGCGCAAAACATCGAGGATCAAACACTTTTTGGTATAAAAAATCACAAAAAAAACGCCTTATAAATACAAAAACCGTAAAATTTAAGAAAAAACATTTAGCCACTATTCGCCGGAATAAAAAAACAAAAAAAACCAGAGAAAATATACATAAATTCTGGCGAAAAAGCCGTACCAAGCGACGTAATTTCTTAGATCAAAACTCCTATATATACCTCTACCCTATTCCAGCATATTACTCGCAACCCTCTATACCTCATATCTATACGCAACAAAACGAAACTTCAAATATCATAAACTCTCCTCATGTCGATACAGAATCTGTTGCTAGACAAGCCCCATCGCATCAAAATCATATCCGTTATACCTATCAAAACCATGATGATTTCCATGGCAATGATAGCTTTACGCAACTGCCAGACGCTCAATATCTTATTGATATAATGAAAGCTACATCACTAAGCCTATCATCTATCAATGATCCCTTCGCTATGATCGATGTGCTGAAAGAAAATATCGTTCAATTCGAAAATTATTTCAATCAACTATATCACGAAAAAAAATTCCACACATTACCAGAAGATGGCAAAATAGTTTTAGCAGAACTAGCCAAAGTTAAAGAAAAATTAATAGATATCGAGGCCTCTACCACCAAAGGTGTAAAAATAAAAAAAATCCTAAAAAATAAACCCTATAGCAACCTGATTTCTAATTTCAGCCAAAATAATTCCTTTGATATACTGGAAAATGAAATAATAAGCTCTTTCTACACTCTAGATCAGGATATTTTGCAAAGCATCATCAACAATACCAATGCTTTAATTAATGATAATAGTATTTTTTATTTTCATCAATCCACCTCCATAGATGGCCTTCTCCATAACAATTTTTTCAAAAAAATATCCGAAGGCAAAGGAGGTCAAAATCCTAATAATTTGGCCATGATGTCTCATCTAAGCCATTTCCTTTCCAATGCAACCAATGATATAAAGGAAAAATTACTAAAAAAAATCGCCGAATATATGAATCATTGTATAGATCAAGCCGTTACTGGACTGCAACTTACAGGTTGTTTAGCCATAGCTTATGCCAGCACCGAAAAAGATAATAATTCCATAGAAAAAAATATCATAGCCGTGCTGGTGGACATATACAAAAAGGAAATGCTAAATCGAATCCTTGTCAAAAGAGGCGCTGAAGAGCTAGAGGGCCTGGCCTATTTGACTGAATACCTCGGCCATATTGTATTTCCATCCATTACAATGCCGCCATTCTCATTCACAGAATTTGGCATAGCATATATAGAAAATGAATGTGACCCTATAAAAAATCTTGACAAAATTCTAAATAAAATAGCCGATAGCGAGGCCCTGGTGAAATTTATTCACAACGGAATTTACGATGGTGTGCCGATCGGGGAAATGCTATTCGAGGAAATAATAAAAAATGATACAAAATATCGGGAGCTAAAAAAAATCTGCGAAGGAACAGACTTCATCATTGAACCACCTAAAGATTCCGAGGGCAATTATACAAATTTCATCAGCGATGATGCCAAAATTTATTGGATGATAACCAATGAAAATGAAGCAGATAAGTTTCAGCAAACTATATTGGAATCAAGACAAAATATCCTCTACAATTATAAAAAAGAGAAGACCGAGGAATTACTCAAGAAATACGGATATTTATATTAGCATAAATTCATAAATACCTAGATTTCATTTTGTTATAAATCCAAGCATAGGTTTTTTCCAGACCAATTTTCAGAGAAACAGAGGGCTCCCAGTGTAAAAGATCTCTAATCATCTCATTATCACTATTTCGCCCTCTAACTCCTTTGGCCTCATTGGGTAAATAAATTCTCTTAAATTTCAAGCCGGCAATATCTTCAACCATGTCCACCAATTGATCGACCGCAACCAATTCGGTACTACCAAGGTTAAGTGGTTCAAGCACATTGCTTTTCATCAACCTGATCATGCCTTCAATACAATCATCTATATACATGAACGATCTAGTCTGCTTCCCATCGCCCCAAATTTCAATGCTATCTTCGCCAGAAAGTTTAGCAGCCAAAACTTTTCTACAGATCGCAGCAGGAGCTTTCTCTCGGCCACCTTCGAAGGAACCAAATGGGCCATAGACATTATGCAACCTAAATACCTTAGTATCAATGCCAAATTCTTCATAAAAATGGTGACACATCCTCTCACTAAACAATTTTTCCCAACCATAGCCATCCTCAGGCATGGCCGGATAGGCATCAGATTCTTTCAATCCAGGATTGGCGCAATCAGACTGTTTCGACTGGTTATAAACGCAGGCAGATGAGGCAAAAAAATAACTTTTTACACCGTTATCTCTCGCTGCCAGAAGGAGATGTGTATTTATCAACACATTCAACATGCAATCGGCCCTGTGAGTTTCAATAAACCCAATACCACCCATATCGGCCGCAAGATTATAAACCAAATCAACGTCACTCATGGCCGAATAGCAATTTCCTTTGTCACTCAAATCTAACACAATGTTTTCCACATCGTCACAAATCTGATGCCATAGGTTAAGTGGTTTTATATCAATGGCTTTTAACTTTACTTCTTTTAAACTATTTAATCTTTTGACCAAATGACCGCCAATAAAACCGCCAGCACCGGCAATCAAAACATACCCCATACCAACCTCTAATTTGCAAAAAAATGACCAAAAGTCAAATGCTGATTCATGGATTTATTTCGGAAGAAATCAACGCAACCAGTTCATTGACAGCATCTTTCTCATCTATTGAACGCTTTACACATTGCCCAGATTTGTACAAATCTATCTTACCCGGCAATCCTCCCACATAACCGAAATCCGCATCACCCATCTCTCCAATGCCATTCACTATACACCCCATCACAGCAATTTTCAAACCAGAAAACCTTGCCGTAGCCAGCTTTATGGCACAAAGAGTTTTTGCTAAATCGAACTGCGTGCGACCGCAGGAGGGACAGGCCACGTACTCGACCATCGTTTTTCGAACACCACAGGCCTGCAGAATTTCATAGGCAACGCCTATCTCGTCGACCGGATCACCGGTTAAAGAAACTCGCATTGTGTCACCTATCCCCTTCAACAACAACGATCCTATTCCAATGGCGCTCTTAACTCTGGCCATAGAACCGTCACCAGCTTCGGTCACACCCACATGCATCGGAAAATCGAATCCAATTTTATTAAATCTTTGACAGGCAAGCTCATAGGTCTCAACCATCGTGGACACACAACTGGATTTGAATGAAAAAACCATATCTTGGAATCCGCGATCAATGGCCACAGTCGCAAACTCGATGGCGCTCTCAACCAACCCCGCCGGCCCATTCCCAAAATTTTCTATTATATGGCCATCCAATGACCCTTGATTTACACCAATTCGAATGCTTTTCCCCGCATTCTTGGCCGCTATCACAAACGCACCAAAGGAGTTAGCAATATTTTCAGCTCTGTTCTTTAGCAACGAATTTCGATCCGAATGTAAAAAATTCCCAGGATTTATCCTGACCTTATCTGCATATTTCAGTGCCTCGAAGGCGATTTTTTTTGAAAAATGAACATCGGCCACCAATGGCACAATCAACCCATAGGCTTTCAATTTGCTGCGGATATCACCCAAAGCTGCACAGGAACGTGTTGACGTAACCGCAAGCCTAACTATCTCACAACCAACATGATAAAGCTTCTTTATCTGGGAAATGGAAGCCTCTATCGCTTCGGTTTTCGTATTCGTCATGGATTGAACTCTTATTGGATTATTTCCGCCAAGACCCATATTTCCCAAAAAAACCTCCCTACTCTTCCGTCGATGCATCACAGCCACCAATCAACAGATTGCATATATTATCAATACCATCCGCCTTGCCAGAAAATTTTGACTTTTTAACAAAAATGCTATAGCTCATGTAAACATGGCCGCCATCGATCTTAAAAATTTAGCCGTGGAAACGCACAATAAGTTGCTAATCCATAACCTCTCAATGCTAATACCAAAGGGTGAAGTGCATGGACTCATGGGCCCCAATGGCGCCGGCAAAAGCTCGCTGGCAAAGGCCATTTCCGGCCATCCGGATTATAAAATCACCGCTGGCAACCTTACCATCGATGGAATAAATATCATAGGCCTCAAACCAGATGAAATTGCTCGCCAAGGATTATTTTTGGCCTTTCAATATCCAGTTGAAATAGAAGGAGTTACGGTTGCAAATTTAATAAGAACATCCCTCCATTCCATGGCCATCGATAAAAAAATCAGCGTTCAGGAATTTTATAAAAACCTCTACAGCTGCATGGATAAACTCGAACTGAACCGATCGCTTTCGGCAAGGCAGCTGAACATGGGTTTTTCCGGCGGCGAAAAAAAACGCTGCGAAATCCTGCAATTGATGATGTTAAAACCAAAAGTTGCTATCCTGGATGAGCCCGACAGTGGCCTCGACATGGATGCGATAAAAATCATGACAAACGGCATTAACTCTATGAGAGATAACGACTTCAGTGCACTTATCATAACCCATTATCCGAAACTTTTAGACAGCATAAATCCGGATAAAATCCATATCATGGCCCAGGGAAAAATAATTCATTCCGGCGATAAATCCATCCTAAAAGAGCTGGAAGCCCACGGCTATCATTGGCTGGACAAAGACGCATAAGATGAATATCAGCAACAATTTAGAGGAATTATCAGACCATGGCGATTTTCACTATAATACAAGCTACGAATACGATGCTGGCCTTGGACTGTCCGAAAAAACCATAGAATACATATCTAAGACAAAATCCGAAGACGACTGGCTGCTGGCATTCAGAAAAAAAGCCTATGAAATCTTTAAAACACTGGCCCTGCCCACAGCTCTGAAAAAAGATAATATCGACTTTAACAACATAAGATACTATCTATCAAAAGGTAATGAATCAAAAAGATCCTGGGATGAGGTACCCACCGAAATCAAGAAAACCTTCGATCGATTGGGCATTCCTGAAAAAGAAAAAAAATATCTCGCCGGCGTCGAAGCGCAATTCGACAGCGAATCCGCCTACTCGCGAATAAAAGATACCCTGGCAAAGGACGGAGTAATATTCGTCGACTCCACCATCGGCCTGAAAAATTATCCTGAAATTTTCAAAAAATTTTTCGGCACCGTCGTCCCAGCGGCAGACAACAAATTCAGCGCGCTGAACAGTGCAGTTTTCAGCGGCGGCAGTTTTATTTACGTCCCACCTGGCGTCAAAGTCAAACAGCCGCTCCAAGCATATTTTAGAATAAATGCCAAAAACTTCGGCCAATTCGAACGCACCTTAATCGTTGTGGATGAAGGGGCTGAGTTGACATACATGGAAGGTTGTACTGCTCCGAAATTCGAAACAACAGCCCTACATGCCGCCGTCGTCGAAATAATCGCCAAAAAAAATTCCAAACTGCAATATATCACTGCACAAAATTGGTCGAATAATGTATATAACCTTGTCACTAAGAGAGGCTTAGCTTACGAAAACGCAGAAATAAAATGGATCGATTGCAACATAGGATCCAAAAAAACCATGAAGTATCCATGCATAATTCTATCCGAAGAGCGAGCCAAAGGGGAAATACTATCGGTGGCCATCGCGTCCCATAACCAATTGCAAGACACCGGCGCCAAGATCATACACCAAGCCAGCTCAACCACTTCAAATATTTTATCCAAATCCATATCCATCGGCACAGGCCTGGCATCCTATAAAGGCCTTGTAAATATCTGCGAAAATGCATCAAATTGCCGCAACAATACACGCTGCGATGCCCTTCTAATAAATCAAAATAGCCGCACTGAAACCTATCCAATCATTACCGTATGCGGCGGCAGAAAGAATTACCTGCAACATGAAGCAAGCATCTCTAAAATAGACGATGAAAAATTGTACTACCTGCAACAAAGAGGCATTCGAGAAAAGCAAGCTATCAGCCTGATAATCAATGGGTTTGTCAATGATCTCATCAATGAATTTCCACTGGAATATGGCATTGAAATCAAAAGACTGATAGAATTGGAAATCGATTCCTAAAAATTGTCAACATAATTTCTTTAAATTTCCAAATAATAAAAATCTCCTATCATTATCATTGATAAGCCTCATAACAAAATGGGGTAAAGTGTCTGATTGAACGCCTTATAAAACAACTTCGTTTCCGCCATAGTTCTTTTTTTAATCTTAATTTAAGCTAAAAGTGACACTATCAATGACATCTAGCTCCTCGATTCAGCATCTTTGGCGCCACAATCATTGCCAGATTTTCCATCACTACTTTTCGAATTATCACCCTTTGGAAGTTCGGTTTTCTTTTTGGTCGACCTGCGATTAGACACAATTCTAGATCTGAATTCACCATGTTTAATCAACTCATAAACCAAACGACCATCGACGGTTTCATAGCGAAGCAACGCCTCGGCAAGTTTTTTCAAGCAATCGCGTTTTTCGGTGAGAATTTTTTTAGCCCTCAAATACTCTTCATCTATTATCTTGAAAATTTCGCTATCTATTTGCTGGGCAGTCTTTTCGCTATAGTTTTGGGTCCTGGTTATCTCGCGGCCAAGGAAAATATGATCCTGATTTTCACCGTAGGCCACCGGCCCCAATGGACTCATCCCCCAATCGCAAACCATATGGCGCGCAACTTTCGTCGCTGATTTTATGTCCGCAGCGGCACCACTGGTAATCTCAGAAAACTCCAATTCTTCAGCCACACGACCGCCCATTAAACAGCAAATTCGGCTCAATGAACTTGATCTCGAGTAATTCAAAATGTCTTTTTTTGGTATAAACATCGTACTGCCAAGGCTTTGTCCTCGAGGAATAATCGTGACCTTATGGACTGGTAAATTGCCGTCGTCAACTAGCACCTGGACAACGGCATGGCCAGCTTCGTGATAGGCAGTGATAATCTTGTCCTTCTTGTCCATCAACTTCTTGCGTTCACGTCCAAAGGAAATTTTATCCCTGGCTTCATCCACATCGATCCGCTCAATTTCCTTCTTATCGAACCTAGCGGCCAACAATGCCGATTCATTAAGCAAATTCTCCAAATCTGCACCGGAAAAACCTGAAGTCCCCCGAGCAATTTCCGCCAAGCTGACATTTTTTGCTAACTTCACTTTCGCGGCATGCACCTTCAGAATTTCGAGACGACCATTCAAGTCTGGCAGATCTATAACTATTTGGCGATCAAATCTTCCGGGGCGCAACAATGCCGCATCAAGCACATCGGGACGATTGGTCGCAGCAATGATTATCACCCCATCACGGCCATCGAAACCATCCATTTCAACCAATATGGAATTCAGCGTCTGTTCCCGTTCATCGTTGCCACCGCCAAGTCCCGCACCACGATGGCGCCCAACGGCATCGATCTCATCTATGAACACTATGCACGGAGCATTTTTCCTACCCTGCTCGAACATATCTCTGACCCTAGCCGCACCCACACCGACAAACATTTCGACGAAATCCGAACCACTTATGCTAAAAAATGGCACATCTGCTTCTCCGGCAATGGCTTGAGCCAATAGTGTTTTACCGGTTCCCGGCGGCCCAACCATCAAACACCCCTTCGGTATACGCCCTCCAATATCCTGGAATTTTTTCGGATTTTTTAGGAAATCAACAATTCCAGCCATCTCCTCTTTGGCCTCATCGCAACCAGCAACGTCAGCAAAAGTCTTCTTATTCTCGGACTTAACCAACAATTTAGCCTTGCTTTTGCCAAAACTCATGGCACTTTTCCCGGCGGTGCGCATTTGTCTGGCAAACAAAAGATAGAATATAAATAGCACAATCAGGAACGGTAACACACTCAGCAGTAAATCAGTAAGAAGCGTACTGCTAGGCTTTTCATGCCAATTGGACGATGAATCTATGAGCCTATTGAATCGAGCACTGGTCAGACGACCTTGGGCTTCAAAGTCCACGAAATCAACGATTTTGCCATTGAGCAACCTGATTGGCGCCTCGGATTTTGCTTTGCCATACAATCGATACCAATGTTCGCCTTTGGAAGGATCCTGTTGTATCAAACCAAACACAATTTTACCATCTTCCGAAGCCTCCATGGCCTGATTTATGGACCATGAAACCTTCACGCTGTCATGCTGTGAGAAACTTGACCACAACGTAAATATAATGGCAATCAACAACATCCAGATTATAATGGATCGAAATTGTGAGACCCCAAATTTTGGATTTTTCTTATTTTTGGTCATAGAGCCTATATTTAATTAACCCTCGTTATCGGCTGAAGAATGTCAACTCTAGAGCCATCATATCATTAGATTTTATCCTAGGACCATTCCCAATTGGCAGGCCAGGTACCCATAAAATTTCACCACTTGCATCGACCACCACCGGCAGTATTTTTCGCATACTTACTGGGATTTTTCGCTCACAGAAACATTTTTTTAGCTTTTTACAACCATCTAAACCGAACGGCACATAGGCATCTCCCGGTAACCAACTTCTCACCATCAACTCTGCATCGGATCTCAATGCCAATCTTACTAACGAACTATCATCCGTAAATAGCTCACTAATAGAATCTAACCGAACTCCTCTTCGCCTCAAAACCCCCGAAGGTAAATAAAGATCGCCATAAACCCAATGGCAAAATTTAAATCCATCATATGTTTCTGCCTCATTGACTTGTGTAATAATTATGCGATCGCGCTTCACCACCATCGTCTTGGCCGTAGTACAGCTCAGAATTTTTTCATCCTCATTTATGATATAGCCCATAATGGCATCTAAGTGCTTACGCCTAGCCATATTAACAAGATTATTGTTCTCTAACCAGGTAATCAAAATGCGCCTAATGATGGCTCTGGGCATTGACCTTAGCTCTGTCAGATCAAGTTCTTCAGCCTCAACAGAAACCGGAACCATCGATGCGATCTGGTCCAATGCCTCCGAATCTTCGGCCATCAATTGTCTGGCCATGGCAAAGCCATTTCGCCAATCTCTAACCCGAAAAAGCCTATCAAAATCCTTTCGAATACAACATCTTAGGCGATTGCGCAAATACAAATCGCAATGGTTGCTGGGATCCTCTCTCCATGGAATTTCAGCAGTTTTCAGCGATTGCTCGATGAAACTTCTTTTTATATTAATCATCGGTCTAACGCGCATATGATCCGCAAACCTTTGCAGCGCAAATGGTGATGCCAAAGCTTTTAGGCCATAGCCTTTCGCTAATCTCATAAGCATCGACTCGATCATGTCGTCCAGATGATGGCCAAGAATTAGGCAATTACAACCAATTGAACGCATTAGGTTCAAAAAGAAGCCATATCGATCCCGCCGCAAAGCTTCTTCGGAATTGACATTGGATTTTTTTCTTTTTTCAGAAAAAACCCTTAGGCCAAGCGAAAAGGCAATATTTGTGACAAATAGTTCATCGGCATCGGTTTCTTCGGCGCGGGTATTGTGATTATAATGCAAAACGATCACCTCATTACTTTGGCCAAAGTAGCCATAGATCAGCAGCAACAAACAAACCGAATCCATTCCACCGGAACAACCTACGCCCAAGGAATGGCTAGATTTCAAGAAATTAATCGCAGACCATTCCAATCTATTCCTAGGGATCAAATGGCACAATTTCTGTGCATAGCGACTCCAATCATGATTGCTAACTTCTTCCATAGCAACATACTTATTCACAGATATTTTTTTCGATATTTTTTGTAACAAAATCAAAAGAATCCGCCACTGTGTCGGAAAAATGCAAACTGTTCATCGCTTCTGGTTCAACCAAGCCGGAATCGCAGAGCAAATCAAAATTTATGAGGTTTTTCCAAAATTGCGATCCAAAAAGCACCAAGGGCAATTTGGTTCTTTGACGACCGGTCTGAATGAGCACCAAAGCCTCAAAGGTCTCGTCCAATGTGCCAAACCCTCCGGGGAAAATAATTATCGCTTTGGCCAGATACATGAACCAGAACTTCCTCGGCATGAAGTACTCAAATTCCATGCTCAGTCCATCACTAACATAGGGATTGATCTTTTGTTCCGACGGAATTTTTATGTTTAACCCAATGGTTTCGCAACCGGCCAGAGCTGCCCCGGTGTTAGCCGCAGCCATAATTCCACCTCCTCCACCAGAACAAATTACGCAACGATTTGCCTTATCAAAGGACGAATCACACCATTTTGCCAGCTTAAATGACAATTCTTCTGCATATTTATAATACTTGGACATATCGGCCACTTTCTGCATAGCATCGCCATTGATCGCCTTATCAGTCAACATCTTAGCGGCTTCTTCCGGACTAGGAATCCTTGCTGAACCCCAGAACACTATGGCACCACTAATGCCTTTGTTCTTAATATGCTCAATTGGCCTAACCATATCCCTGCCAACAGCTTCAACTCTATCACGCATAAACTTCACCATGACCAAAAAATTTTTAGATAAACCATACAACACATGGCTAACATATTAGATTAAAGGCCTTTCAAGGCAAACATTTATATTTTATGCATCTATTTTACTTGAAATATAAGGCGCTATCCTAAGCATTCTTCCCTCAGTCCCCGTAGTTAAATGGATAGAACCGCGGTTTCCTAAACCGTTAATCCCAGTTCGAGTCTGGGCGGGGGCGCCATATTAATGGAGTGCCATGTCATCAGAGATATTACGCTAGTGGTTGGATTGCACTAATTTATGACTCATATCCGTGGATATGCATTGTTGGGTTGTGTGTCATATTAATGGTCTGCGCTGTGAACTGATGCTTTACTATCGTATATTATTAGTGGAGTGTCATACCTCAGTGACGTTATGTTAATGACTGGATTGCACTAATTTATGACTCATGTCCGTGGATATGCACCGTTGGGTTGTGTGTCATATTAATGGTCTGCGCTGTGAACTAATGCTTTACTATCATATATTATTAGTGGAGTGTCATACCTCAGTGGCGTTACGTTAATGACTGGATTGCACCAACTTGCGAGTCATATCCGTGGATATGCATTGCCGATAAAAACACCATGGCTATGCAAAACCATATTAACAGAAAATATCATACTAAATTTAGCATTCATGGGCATGAATATTCCATCCCTGAAATACAACAAATTGACGATCCGTAAGTTGTTGATTATCAACATGATATAAATAATTTATCATAATTTTTTCACATAATTGTAAAAATTTTATTGCATCCATGGCTAGCAAAAGCCACTTTATATCTCAGGAACTTGGTATTATGTCTGATTCTTTGATAGGAAATTTACTTATTATCCAACACGGATGCAATTCAGTTGTAAGCAATGCTATTTTATCTGGCATCGTAACTGAAGCGCTTAATAGTGAGTGCATTCAAGAAATTCTTGGAAGCATAAATGGTATCCAAGGTTTAACTTTGGGAAATTTTATAGATCTGGCATCCGAACAACAGCAAACCATGCTCGACCTGCAACATTCTGCCGGAGCGATACTTGGCACTCACATCCATGGAGCGATATCTACCAATGACCTGGAAAATATGCTGAATCAGATAGAAAAGAATAATATTCGGTTCATTTTCAATATCGGCGCCCAGGAAGCTCAGACTTTTTCTGAACAAATTGCCCTGCTTGCCACAGAAAATAACTACGAACTAAGGGTAATTGGCCTGCCAGAAACCATAGAAAATAACCTGCCCATCACCGACCATTGTCTTGGCTATGGCAGCGCAATAAAATTACTGGCTACAGCACTGCAAGAGTCATCTAATGTACTGCAATCAAGTGGGTTACGCAACGCTGTAGAGATCTTTGAAATCGGAGGTCATGACCCATCCTGGCTGGTGGCTGGAAGTGTATTGGCACGCAAAGTATCTCAACGAAATGCTCCCCATCTGATATATTTACCCACCACCACACTCAACAATGATGTTCTGTTGGATCAGGTTAGCGATCTACTGAAATCGAGTAATTTTTGCACCATCGTAACGGCAAGCCGTCTAACCGATGATAATGGCAATCCCATCGCCACCAATGCCGCCAGCGCTGCCGATGCCATAAAAAACGCTATAATTGAAGAACTTGACGTACATGCAACCATCGTAAAACTCGAAACACTTCTAAGAGGATTTTCCGTCCTCACATCCGCCATAGACCTAAAAGAGGCCATAGAAGCCGGTAGCAAAGCTGTAGAATTTTCCCTAAATGGAGCCAACAAAAAAATGCTTACTCTGCTCAGAGCAGATGCGAGCAAATATTCCGTAGAATATGGCCTGGCCGATCTAAGCAACATTGTCGGACGAGATAAACCAATACCGCCCAACTGGTTATCTGAAAATCACGAACCTACAACTAGCTTCATAAAATACGCCTCTCAATTAATCCAAGGAGAAAGCGCACAACCATTTGTCAGTGGTCTACCTAAATCCATATCTCTAAAAAAAATAGAATTCCCATAAACCATCAAATCACTTCAACTTACATAAAATCGCCATCTTTGTCATTCCGCCAACGGTTCTGTCAACCTGTTTTCCATCCTTAAAAAATACCAACGTCGGTATCCTCGTCACATTAAACTTTTCAGCCAACTTAGCCTCTTCTTCGATATTCACTTTACAAACAACAATATCATCATTTTCTTCGGCAATTGAATCCAAAATCGGCCCCAGGGCTCGACAAGGGCCACACCACGGCGCCCAAAAATCTATCACCATTGGTTTGGCCGACAAATCAACCATAGCCTCAAAATTTTCATTCGTTAAATTAATAATTCTTTCGGACTTCACTGCCACAGGATCAAATAAAAAAATACCGCTAGTCAACACGCATATATAAAAAAACAAAAAAGATCCAGCCAATTGTCACAAAAATCAAATCTTAATCACCTGAGGACTCAGCCTGATGGACAATTTGTACGGCCTACCTGCCTGCATAATCATAAAATTATCCCTAGCCAACGTCTGTAAATAGTGAATTTTCCCAGAAAAAGTACGATATAACGGATCATCGGAAACCACCGCCACATCTTTCCAGTTAACCAGAAAATCATCATCCTTGATTTCAATTTTCAGGCCCTCTTCACCAAGCGCTAAGTTATTTATGCCCAAGGCCGTATGAGGCGATGATATGGCAACCACATAGCGTAATCCGTCGATTCTAAGTTTGGTCTTAGGAGTGAAAATAAACTCAGATAAAACCCTATTCTCCCAAAATGTCCACTGGACCCTAAAGGAAGCAAGTCCTGGAACTATCTCTTCATCAACGGTTATAAGATCTGGCTGTTCATAGGAAAATGTCATCGAACCACCACTACCCATGCCAGAAACACATTTTTTTCCGTAAAACGATGGCAAAAATCTCTTCCTATCAATGGTAATTTCCGGCTGCAAAATCGGAAGATACACATCCACAGGCCAATCAAACACACCGGGACAATGGGGAAAAGCCAAAGCGTCGCTGGACTTTGAGCCGCCACCAGAAATTAGCGGCAACTGAAAATTAACACCGGTCTTCTGATTTCTATAGATAAATAACCCCTGTTCTTTTTTCAATGTCTTATCAAAACTCACATAGCGGCAAATATTTTTTAACTCCCCGGTATCGGACTGCTCAAAGGTCAAATTGGTCTTCTTCGCCAGCCCCGCCCATTGACATAAATATCTAACCGCGTCAAAGTTAGCGTTCCTTGTCGTCTGCCAAGCCGGTGAATTACGCTCCCCATCCCGAACAACCACAAAACCATTTTCCTGATCTATATAGTGCAGAAAAAAATTATAAAAAAGGCTTCGTAGCATCAGCACAGAACTGCTCTGCTTCTCCTGGGGAATCCAGCCATCGCGCAGCGCCTGCATAACCATATTCACACAATACATCTGAGTATAGGCACCCACCGCTGAACCAAAACTCCAACATACTCCGTCACAGCGTATCAGATCTGGCAACAGCTTCAAATACTTGTCCGCATAGGACCTCAAACTTGGCAGCTTCTTGCCCAACACTGAAAAATCCGTATGCATATGCAACACCTGTCTTATAAAGGAAAAGACAAATAGGCCATTCACATCAAAGCAACCACCAAGCCCTTGCCCATTAGCATTGTCAAAAAACTTACCCGTTGTCGAAGACAAATTTTCCAAAAATCTATCCACCAGCTTCCCGGTATCATCTCTTTTGGTCATCCCCAAGCTATACTTAGCCACTGCCACAGCCAAACTAAATGCCGTGGAATTGCCGCCATTATCCCTCCTAGTTAACAAGGCCTTACATATCACATTCTGAACTTCTTCTGGCAGCTTCTCCCAGACAGGATTACGGCTCCGCACAGACCCAAAGGATAGCAGAGCAATGCCAAGATAGCCAAGGGACCTGGTGGACATCTCTCCGGCCATAACCACAAAAGAAATACATTTCGCAGCCAATTCAATCAAATGGAACCCATTAAAAACTTTTTCCTGGGTCAATCTATAATACTCACCCAGAGCTAAAGCTGCTATAACTTGCTCATCTACAACATTCGACTCATCTCCATAGGGTAAAATCTTTCCATCTTCGGAGATAGCTCCAAGATTGTGATTTAAAATGGAACGCGCCAAATCCAAACATTGCTCGGAAAAATTCTGCATTATTTTATCTTATATGAATTTTACTTCATCATCGATCTAGTGCGCTTTTCAACAAAATCAAGAATTCTTTGTTATTTTTTGTTTTTTTCATTCTATTTATAAGTGCATCGATGGCCTCATCGGATTTTAATCCGCTAAGAGCTTTCCTGAGCGACGAAATTTTTCCCAAAACCTCGCCGGGCAGCAACAGCTCCTCCTTTCTGGTACCAGACGAATTTATATCTATGGCCGGATATAATCGCATATCGGCAATTTTCCTATCCAATACCACTTCCATATTCCCAGTACCTTTAAATTCTTGGAAGATAAGATCATCCATTTTGCTACCAGTTCCGACCAGTGCCGTAGCAATCAACGTCAAACTTCCTCCATTTTCCACATTACGTGCCGCTGAAAATAACTGCCTGGGCCTTTCCAAAGCTCGCACATCCACTCCACCAGACATGGTTCTGCCGCTGGACTGTATGGCATTATAAGCCCTTGCCAGCCTTGTAATTGAATCCAATAAAATCACCACATCTTTGCCAACCTCTACCAACCTTTTTGCTCTTTCAATGGCCAGCTCAGCCACCATAATCTGCCTGTACCTATCCTCATCATTCGACGAAGCATAGAGCTCAGCCTGGACACTGCGTTGAAAATCCGTAACCTCCTCTGGCCGTTCATCTACCAATGCAATAATCAGATGACAATCTCTGTGATTTTCTTTAATGCCTCGGGCTATGTTTTGTAATAAAGTTGTCTTACCAGTTCGAGGCGGCGCCACCACTAATCCACGCTGCCCTTTGCCAATGGGACAAAAAAAATCAATCATTCGATTGCTTAATTCACCATCTTCCACCTCAAGATTCAGCCATTCATTTGGAGCAATGATGGTCAAATCTTCAAAGCGCCGCATTGCACTACGTTTACCACTGGGCAAGCCATCTATACTGACCACCTGCACAACTTTCGGATTGGGAAAATCCACACGCGGCAAAACAAATGCTTCCAATTCCATACCCTTCTTAAGCCTAAACCTCGTGATGGAATCCTTCCCTATATAGGGATACTCCAAACGCTGTTTGCCGTTGGCATTCAATGGAATAAGCTGACCATATCGTCCACCGGGCTCCATATCTACAATCCCTGAAAATTGCCTCAAATTATCCACAGGGCAATCCTTCACTAAAATTTCTTCCATATATTCATGCCGCATCAATGTCACGCGAAATAAATTAAAATTACCATATCAACATCTAGGCCATAGATTAAAAACAAACACATGCCGCCCCTTATAAGCACTAAATATAATACTTAATTACTATCTAAAATTGTAATATTTGATTGTCAACCACAACTTTTAAAGAAAATAATAACATTTCATCTCAATGCTAACCTAATCAATTGCTCCGTTGACAGCTCGGCATTTTTGGCCACCAGAGAGCTGACCATTTTTTCTGCCTCATTACGTCGAATTCCCAGCGATACTAATGCCAAAATTGCATCCATCTCGCCGCTTGTACGATTAGATTCTATCATAAACCCACCAGCTTTGTCAACGGATTCCTGCATCAACCTTTCACTAAGTTCAATAACCATTCTTTCGGCTGTCTTTTTTCCAATGCCAATTATGCTGGAAAGTCTAGGTATATCTTTGGCTCTAATGGCCAATTTTAGATCCTGTGCCCGGAATTTACTCAACATGGCCAAAGCGATCTTTGGGCCAACACCAGATACCCTCTCCACTAAAACTTTGAAAAAATCTCTTTCACTTTTATCTAAAAATCCGTACAATGCCTGGCTATCTTCTCTGTACACAGCATAGATGAACAATTTCACCAATGAACCAATGGCCGGAAGATTTTCCGTAACAGACAGCGGCACATTGACTTCGTAGCCCATGCCGCCGCAATTTACCACACAGGCCACCGGCCCTACCTCCTCGAGTTTACCTTCTACAGAAACTATCACACTCTATTATTTTGAAATATGATTGCGCCAGTCAAGTCTTCGCATCTTCATGGCTTTGGATAGTCTGTCGTCATGCGGATAGGATATTCATTGACAAATTCATCTGTTAATCTTTTAGCTTGATCCGAAGCAAAGCAGCTCACCACCAATTCATGAGAAAACGACTTTACCATTGTCTCATCAGAATTACCACTGGCTGGCAAAATGATCTCAGCACTGGCTGAATATATGGGCATCCCAGCTTTCAGCATAGCTTCTGATGATCTGCCAATTTTGCTAGAACCAGCTACGAAACTGCAATTAAGCTTAATACTATAATTGCCATCGTTATTTTTAGAGATTTCAAAGCCATGATTTAATTGATAAAAACCCTGATCCATAATACTTATAATCAAAGGAAAAACTTCTTTACAAATTGTTGCAAATGTTCCCTGTTGCATAATTTTACTGGCTGCCAAACATAGCTCATCATTAAAATTTCCATTCTCATCGGTGAATAATTTGGTCATTTGGTCTCTCCAATTGCTCGCATTGGTAGGCTCTCCACCGATACTTTTCATAATATTTCGGTTGGCGTCCGGGATAAATGCTCCACAAAACACAGACTCGGTTTCTTTTAATGATGAAATATCCTCAATATCATTTCTAATTTCACTTTGCAACGAATTCGACAGTTTTACGCGATTATCTTCGCCGTTTGTCTGTGAATTTTTATTTATTTTGGCGATTTCATCTTTTCGATTGGCTATCTTTTTTTCCTTTTCTTTCTCAGTGTCAATGGCCTTCATTATGAATGAAACATCTTCACAGGTTAATGTCTTAGGAAATTTCGACTTATCAGTTGACGAAGCGCTGAGTTCCAAAAGATTTTTATTAGCCATACGAGCATACTCAGGACCATAATTCGAATCGCTGGCAATGGCCTGAATAAAGCTGCCCAATGCCGCACTATTTTCATTATATTTTCTTCGGCTTGGTTTTATTTTAGAATGAAAAAATGAAGCTATTTTACCAAAAATTCCATTGCCGTGGGTTCTAATTTTCCCATCTTTCGAAGACAAGGATATGGTTCCATAGCCTTTGGATGCAGCATCCGTAAATTGACTCAGATTAACCATAATGAAACTCATTATGTTGATTATTTAAATATCTGCAACATTTCGCCTACTTTAATCAAAATAGCATTGCTGAATTCAGTTAAAAATTTAGACATACATGCCATATGTTCGAAAATCTCACAGACAGGATGAGCGATGCGCTGCGCAAACTGCGAGGCATCGACAA
Source organism: Puniceicoccales bacterium (assembly GCA_031255005.1). NCBI lineage: Bacteria > Pseudomonadati > Verrucomicrobiota > Opitutia > Puniceicoccales > Puniceicoccales bacterium. The sequence continues at coordinate 45,007 of JAIRTH010000016.1, forward strand.
GATTTCTGAAAAAAATATCGGCGAAGCTCTGCTAAGCGTAAAAGAGGCTCTGCTTACTTCGGATGTTAATTTCAAGGTGGTGACAAATTTTTTGGAGCGCGTCAGGACTGAATCCATCGGCCATGAAGTGACCCGAGGTGTTATGCCAGGACAACAGATTATAAAAATCATCTACGATGAATTGATTACCACTCTGGGCAAAACCACTAGCCAGCTATCCTGTCAAAAACCACTGATAATAATGCTTGCCGGCTTACATGGCTCTGGTAAAACCACCACCAGTGTGAAATTGGCCAGGTTACTTAAAAAATCCGGGCACAAACCAGTGGTAATTGGTTGCGACGTCTACCGTCCAGCCGCCAATGATCAACTCGAAACATTGGCCAATTCCGAAGAAATAGCATGCCACATCGACAGATCTTCCAAAAATGCCGTCACCATAGCAAAGGCCGGATTGCAATGGGCCAATGACCTTGGCCACGATGCAATAATATTCGACACCGCCGGCCGCCTACAAATAGATACAGACCTCATCGAAGAGATTCGCCACATCAAAAAAGCAATAAATCCAAACGAAATTTTGCTGGTGGCCGATGGAGCCATTGGCCAGGAAGCCGTCGACATAGCTAAACATTTCAACGATGCCCTCGATCTCACCGGCATAATCTTAACAAAACTCGACGGAGATACCCATGGTGGAGCAGCTCTATCCATGACCTCCATCACCAACCTGCCAATAAAATTCATCGGTGTCGGCGAAAAAATGGACGCCCTGGATATCTTCCACCCCGAACGCATCGCCCAGCGAATCCTAGGCATGGGTGATATTGTTTCGCTGGTGGAAAAAGCCGAAGAACACATAGATGATCAGGAAGTTAAAAAGCTTGAAGAAAAATTGAAAAAATCAAAATTCGACTTGGACGATTTTCTCTCCCAAATACGCAATATAAAAAAAATGGGATCCCTCGAATCTTTGATCAATAATCTCCCCGGTGCCCATAAATTAGATCATGTGGATGGCGCCAACGAAAAATTAAAAATAACCGAATCCATAATTTTATCCATGACCAAGGCCGAACGAAAAAATCCAAAAATTCTAGATGGTTCCAGGCGAAAACGAATCGCAAATGGCTCTGGTAGAACTGTGCAAGATGTGAATATTTTACTGAAACAATTCACCAAAATGCAGGATATGATGAAAAAATTTAAAAACACCAGCGGTAGATCAAAATTTAGGTCCATGTTCGGTTAATTTTGATTTTAGCGCTTTGATCTTGCTAAAATACAGCAATTGAGATCATAGTAAGCGATAGATGAAAAGATTTTTTACACGCATGGCCGTAATATTTTGCTTAGCTATAAGTGCTTGCGCCATAACAACTTCCAATCAGGTCCAGGAAATATCCATAGCCAATCAGCAGTCATCAGAAGTATCAACAGCCAAACCAGTGTCACAGCCTGTGGCCTTATCGCCGGAGGAAAAAGTATTACCAAGCAAATTTTCCTTCGAAGATCTGAAATTCAAGCCATTGGAACCAACCATTGCCCATATGTCTGAAACACTATTCATGGTAAAATGTCTAGAAGAAATCCACTACCTACACAAAAAACTCTCCATGATAAATTCCAAGGAAGTCATCAAAGATTTTCTATCAAGTCTGGACTCCGCAAAAATGTATATGCTTCAATCTGAAGTGGATAACTACATGGATAGATTTTCTCTGACCCTGGATATTTTTCTAAGAGCTGGCAGTCTCAACCCAGCATTTACCATATTTGAAACCTTCAGAAACAAGTTGGTAAATAGAATAAAATCAATCCTTGATAATCTGGAAACCAAAGAATTTTCACTGGCCGAAAGCGATGCATTTTGTATAGATAGAGAAAAAGAACCATGGCCAAAGAATGAGATCGAAGCCGATTCGCTCTGGGATAAACGCCTGCGCTTTGAACTTACAACCGAAATCCTTGCCCAGGAATTGAAAACCAAGAAAAAAATAGAGGATAGGGAAAATAAAGAAAAAGATGAAAAAAAAGCAGAAAAAACAGAGAAACAGCCCAAAACCATTGAACAAAAAGTCGCCAAGGCAAAAAAAAATATGAAGCAACGCTATGAAAATATACTGAAAATGTTCTCGGATATAGAACCATGGATAATCCAAGAATATTTTTTAAATAGCCTGGCAAAGAGATATGATCCTCATTCCAGCTTTTTGTCCAGTGACACCATGGAAGACATGAACACATCGCTCCATAACTCATTTGTGGGCATAGGCGCCCATCTCATCGATGACAATGGTTACTGCACTGTGCAGGAACTTATACCAGGTGGTCCCGCGGCCAAAAGTGGCCACATCCATCCAGGAGATAAGATAGTTGCCATTGCCCAGGGCGATGAAAAATCTGTAAATATCATTGGCATGATGCTCCATAAAGTTGTAAAACTGCTAAAAGGAAAAAAAGACACCGTCGTAAAAATAACCATTCAGCCCAAGGAATCTGATCTGGAAGATCAAAATGTGGTAACTCTGATACGCGACGAAATCGAATTGACCGCAAGTAGGGCTTCAGGAAGGCTATATAGCATCGGTGATCAAAGCCACAAAATTGGATACATAAAATTGCCCGGATTCTATGGCCACAATGACAAGGAGCCTAAAAATTCCAACAGCACTCACGATGTGCTAGAACTATTGAAAAAACTGAAATCAAACCATATCTCTGGCTTGATACTTGACCTACGAGATAATGGCGGCGGATTACTGGATGAGTCAGTTTCTCTGGCTGGCTTGTTCATAGATAAGGGTCCAGTGGTGCAAATACATGGTCAATTTGGCAATACCGAATGCCTGTGGAGCGAAAAAAATACCATCCAATGGCAAGGCCCCATGATAGTGTTGGTCTCAAAATTCAGTGCATCCGCCGCCGAAATATTACCCGGTGCCCTCAAGGATCATCATCGGATCATAGTAATCGGCGAAGAAGCAACCCACGGAAAAGGATCTGTACAGGCACTGATCCCCATAGATAATTTTATAAAATTGGTAAAAGATAATAAACTTGGTGCTGCCAAAATAACGCTGCAAAAATGGTATCTACCCAGCGGTAACTCCACTCAAATAAAAGGAGTTGAAGCTCACATTCCACTCAGTTCGTTCGATTCACTAGTCCCACTTGGCGAATCTTCTCTGCCCAACGCACTGCCCTGGGATTCGATAGCAGCAGCCAAGTATGATTACGTAGCCAATGCCAAACACTTTGGATTTTTTGTCGATGAAAAAACCATAGATACTCTGGCAACTAAAAGTAAAACCAGACAAAATTCGCTGCCGGAATTCAAGCTACTCACCGAACGCATAGCCAATGCTAAGGAAAAATTGGACAATAAACAAATATCTCTAAACCTAGATAAACGCCGCCGAGAAAAAGAAAGCGAAGAAAATTTTAAGGAAAAGATTGAAAAGGAATTCGAAAAACTCGAAGCATCAGATTATAAGTACGCCGAAATCGTCCTCGATGCAGTCGAAAAGCAAAGCAAAGAAAAAGACAATAAAAAAGAACCAAAAAAATATAGACCGGATACCCATCTACGAGAAGCAATTAGGGTAATGATTGACTGGCTCAATCTCTCGGAATTACCAAAACCTGACCAACTTTTAAGCTATCTGGAGCCTTTAATTTATCGCCATTGGCCGCAAAAATTACATTCCATTTCTCCGAAGATCCATATACCTTTTGGCTGATGCTCGAAAGCGTATCACCGGCCAAAACTGTATAGCTATTCAGCGAACCTTGCAGCTGTCGATTTTCAGAAAAATAGATATCTTTTTCACTGATATTTTCTGCTTTCCTTAGCTCATCCAGCTGTCTTTTCAGCGAAATATTCTCTTCTCGTAGCCGCTTCAACAAAACCAGAAAATTCTGATTATCATAGCCTTCTGCACTTTTGCCGAGCAATTTTTGCACAAAGCGTTTTTGAGCAGTCTCGACCATTTGTGTCACCAAATTATCCTCCAGCGTGGATGAAGATTTCAACAAAAACTGACGAAAATGATAGATGGCCATCACCGGATCATCATATTTTTCCAAATAAATTTTACCGGCCTCCAAATGAGATCTGGGTGCACTTTTCCTTTCATCAATGACGGCAAGAAATTTATCCATGGCATCCACATCTCTACCTTCTCTTTGCAACCTTTGTCCGGCGACAAACCTTTTATCATCAACTTCTTCTGTACTCAATTCATTGCCAGATTTACAGCAACCACTCACCGTGGCTAGACAACCTAAAACAATAATCTTTCTCCGTATAGAAAAGTCCATACACCCAGATGATTTTAATCTACAACATAAAAATATTTTTGAAATAAAAATTTTCATTTACGGCAATTCTGTAATTGCATTCTTTAGCTCTGTGCCAACAAAAAATTTCTTAAGTTTCCGAGAATTGGTTTTGCTAGATAAACCAACAAAAATAGATATAATTCATAATTGCAATGATTTTATCGCACTAAATAAACCAAATTTCATCGAACTGGACGATTCGGCTCAACAGCATGGTAAAAATATAGTGACCGCCCTCCGAGGAAAAAAGCCAGAGGCGTTTTACAGATCCGTGTACCCACTGGATTGCCATATCAGCGGCTGCGCGATCATCGCCACCCATCGCAAAGCTTCGGAATTACTTAGAAATGCCTATGGATCCGAGATCCTGCTATTCAGGTTCACGATGCTTTGTAAAAACACAGAACATGTTGAATCTGAGATTATTTGCGAGCTGCCATTGGCCAAGCATTTTTCAAAGCCCATGGCCATCATTTCTCGGAACACTGGAAAAAAATCTCGGACAAAATTTAAATTAATGGAACAAATAGGCGATTTTTCCATCTATGAAGCTTCCTGCCATTACCTACGATATCATCAACTTCGCATCCATGGAGCCACTTGTGGCCTAAAGCTATTGGGCGAAGATATCTACAATGATGTGCCCATTCCAAGTCTCAGGTATTTTAAAAAAATTCATTTCGAAAAAAAACCATCCACAGCTCTGTTCCACAGTCAATGTATTCATCTTAGTCAGGTCATTTTGCATTCATCCATCTATGGCCATGAAATAACTCTGGAAGCTAAGCCACCGAAAAACTTTGAAATTTTATTGAAAATCATCAGAAAATTTTCATGAGAATTGGCATTGGTTTTGATGTTCATCGACTGGTTTTTGGCCGAGATCTGATACTTGGTGGCATAAAAATACCTAATGACAAAGGACTTCTTGGACATTCCGATGCGGATTGTCTATGCCATGCTTTGGCGGATGCCATCCTCGGAGCCTTGGCTTTACCAAATATAGGGCAGCTATTTCCCGACGATGATGAAGGCAATCGCGGATTAGTATCACTAAAAATCCTGACCAAAGCCACACTAATGGCCATGGAGCGAGGTTATCGCATTGTAAATATCGATGCTATATTGAGGGCCGAGCGACCGCAACTGGCACCTTTTATATCGAAGATGCAAGAAACCTTGGCTGCTGCCATGGATATAAATTCTTCGCAGATTGGCATTAAAGCGACAACCAATGAAGGTCTTGATGCCATCGGAAGTGGCGACGCCATAGCCTGCCACGCCATATGTCTACTGAACGAAATCAATAAATAGGCCGATGGATAAAGTTCTCTATCGGCCTAGCATTCAAATGGATAGTAATCCTTTTCTTTGGCTAAATCACATCATACCGTCCATGTCTCCGCCATGGTGAGGCATATGTCCACAGGAAGCTTTTTCTTCATGAAGTTCTGTGACCATACATTCGGTGGTTAAAAGTAAACCAGCCACCGAAGCAGCATTTTGCAGAGCCGCTCGATTGACTTTGGTCGGATCGACCACACCGGCAGCCATCAAATCTTCGAATTTTCCGGTGGCCACATTGTAACCATGGGTACCGCTCTTCGTCTTAACTTCATTGACAATCAATGAACCTTCTACACCGGCATTTTCACATAGTTGACGCAATGGAGCCTCTATGGCACGATGGACAATCGAAGCACCGATCTTCTCGTCACCGCTGAGATCTAGGTCATTAATTACACTGGCTGAACGCAGCAAAGCCACGCTCCCACCGGCGGAAATTCCTTCCTCAACGGCAGCCCTTGTGGCATGGAGAGCATCATCAACCCTATCTTTTTTTTCCTTCATCTCCGGCTCGGTGGCTGCACCAACGCTTATGACTGCCACACCTCCGGCTAATTTCGCCAAGCGCTCCTGCAACTTCTCCTTATCATAATCCGAACTTGCCTCATCGATCTGATGGCGAATCTGCTTTACCCTAGCGTCTATGGCTGAGCGCTCACCGGCACCTTCAACTATGGTGGTGGTTTCTTTGGTCACATTTATTCTCTTCGCACGGCCAAGATCCTCGGTTTTGACGCTTTCCAATTTTATGCCCAGATCTTCGGATATGAATTTACCACCGGTCAATATGGCGATATCTTCCATCATAGCCTTACGACGATCACCAAAACCAGGAGCTTTCACCGCGCAGACATGCAACGTACCGCGCAGCTTATTCACCACCAGCGCAGCCAATGCTTCACCGTCCACATCTTCGGCAATAACCATTAGAGGTTTGCCGCTTTGGGCCACGGTCTGCAACAGTGGCAGTAGATCATTCAGCGAACTTATTTTTTTCTCATAGATAAGTATATAAGCATTATCCAGGCTACACTCCATGCTGTCCGGATTGGTCACAAAATATGGACTTAAATAACCCTTATCGAACTGCATACCTTCGACCACATCCAACGTGGTTTCTATACTCTTGGCTTCCTCTACGGTTATGGTTCCATCTTTACCGACCCTTTCCATGGCTTCGGCAATGATTTTTCCGATTTCTTCATCCCAGTTGGCCGAAACCGTGGCCACCTGCCGAATTTCACCGGATTCATTTACTTTTTTTGAAGTTCTAGCCAGTTCTGCCACAACGGCTTCCACCGCTTTATCTATTCCCCTTTTGAGGAAAATCGGATTGGCACCAGAGGCCACATTCCTCAATCCTTCACGGAAGATCGCCTCGGCCAAAACCGTGGCAGTTGTGGTTCCGTCGCCAGCATTATCCGAAGTCTTCGAAGCCACTTCTTTAACCATTTGCGCTCCAATATTTTCAAAGGGATCTTTCAATTCGATCTCCTTCGCCACGGTGACACCATCTTTGGTAATGGTAGGTGCACCAAACTTCTTATCTATTAAAACATTGCGGCCTTTGGGCCCCAGTGTGACTTTGACAGCCTTTGCCAAAGTAGCCACGCCATCTGATATTTTTTTGCGTGCTTGCTCATCAAACATTAATTGCTTTGCCATAATTTTATTCTCCTGATTATCAATGTGTTATTTAAGTATAGCCAATAGATCATCACTCCTGACCAACGAATAGGTTTCATCACCAAGTTTGACCTCGGTACCGCCGTATTTGCTGACCAAAACCCGGTCACCGACCTTAACATCAAACTCAATTCTTTCACCATCTTCGTCGCGTTTACCCGTCCCAAGGGCCACAATGGTAGCCTCCTGAGATTTTTCCTTCGCCGAATCAGGTATGATTATTCCACCTTTTACTTGCTCCTTCTCCTCGGACTGTTTAACGAGGATTCGATCACCTAATGGTTGTATATTTTCTTTCATATTCATAATATTTTCCAATGCAAAATTGTTCATCCATTGTCCACTAATTTTTACCATCATCTATCACCTCAAAATCCGCATCCACCACCCCTTCGGGTTTTTTCTGTGAAGCTTCCTCGGCCGCACCATTGCTTTCCTCCTTAGGCTGGACATTTTTATATAATTCCTGGGCCATGTTCTGGAAAACCCTTGTTAGTGCTTCTTGGGCAGATTTCAATTCTTCCACCGACGCTCCATTGTTTTCAAAGACTTTTTTTGCCTCATTTACCGCAGTTTCAAGTTTATTCCTATCTTCTTCGGAAAGTTTATCCGCTGTATCTTTTATCTGTTTTTCAGTCTGATAGATAAACGAATCCAAATGATTTCTAACTTCCACCTTTTCCTTTTCTTTTTTATCCGCTTCGGCGAATTTTTCAGCTTCTTTTCTCAACTTTTCCACCTCCTCCTCGGATAATCCTGAGGCTCCGGAAATGGTTATGTGCTGATTTTTGCCACTGCCCAAATCTTTGGCCGACACGTTCAAAATGCCGCTGGCATCTATATCGAAGGTAACCTCTATTTGTGGAAGACCTCTTTGGGCGATGGGAATGCCATCTAATCTAAAGATACCCAACATCTTATTGTCTTTTGCCATGGGGCGTTCACCTTGGAGAATCTTTATGTCCACCGCAGTCTGATTATCAGCGTAGGTGGAAAACACCTGAGTCTTTTTCGTTGGAATCGTCGTATTGCGTTCGATCATCGGCGTCGACACACTGCCGGCAGTTTCTATGCCAAGGGTCAATGGAGTCACGTCAAGCAGAAGCACATCAGTGACTTCGCCCTTCAAAACACCACCTTGAATTGCAGCCCCTACGGCAACCACTTCATCGGGATTAACACCCTGATGAGGTTCTTTCCCAGCTATTTGCTTGGCCGTCTCGACAACCTTTGGAGATCGGGTCATGCCACCGACCAAAACCAATTCATTTATATCCGAAGCACTAAAACCAGCATCCTTCAGACAATTTCTGCAGGGAGCTATGGTTCTTTGATAGAGATCATCGCAGATTTGCTCAAGCTGTGGCCGACTTAATGTAACATTAAGATGCTTCGGGCCATTGGCATCGGCGGTAACGAATGGCAGATTTATGTCGGTTTGTTGGGCCGATGATAGAGCAATTTTTGCCTTCTCAGCCTCTTCCTTAAGTCGTTGATGAGCAACCGGATCATTTCTTAAATCTATGCCATTTTCTTTTTTAAAATCATCGGCCAACCAGTTGATGACCGCACTATCCCAATCATCGCCACCAAGATGAGTATCTCCATTGGTTGCTTTGACTTCAAACACACCATCGCCTATTTCTAAAATCGATATGTCGAAGGTGCCACCACCCAGGTCATAGATCGCAATTTTCTTTTCACCTTTTTTATCCAGGCCATAGGCCAAAGAAGCGGCTGTGGGTTCATTTATAATGCGCAAAACCTCCAACCCTGCGATTGTACCGGCATCCTTGGTGGCCTGGCGCTGAGCATCATTGAAATAGGCCGGTACAGTTATAACTGCCTGGGTAACTTTCTCTCCTAGATAGGTTTCCGCATCAGCTTTTAGCTTTGCCAAAATCATAGATGATATCTGTTCCGGCGAAAATATTTCGGTTTTATCGCCAACTTTGCATTGAATACAAGCAGCACCATTCTTACCAGCCACCACCTTATAGGGCAGCGAATCGGCCAATTCTTTAATTTCATCGTATTTGTGCCCAATCAATCGTTTCGCCGAAAAAATAGTGTTTTGTGGATTCGTAATTGCCTGTCGTTTAGCTGCTTGCCCCACAAGCCTATGACCAGACTTTGCAAAAGCGACCACCGATGGCGTGGTTCTTGCTCCCTCGGAATTTGGAATGACCACTGCTTCGCCGCCCTCCATAACGGCCATACATGAATTGGTTGTCCCAAGATCTATACCTAAAATTTTTGCCATAATTTATTAACTCCTATCTGCAAAAATATATAGCAATTTTTGTTCCCAAAAGGCAAAAAAATAAAAAAAATAATCTAAATTTTTTTACAGAAATTAAAAATTACCGAATTTATTGACTAAACACAAAGCACTCTCTATAGTATAATTTAATCTTTAATTCAAACTCCATTAAGAAGATAAAGTGTTTGATATTTAAAAAAATTGGTACATTTTTTAGAAAATTCATTTCCATGTTTAAATTCATACTATGGCCATTTAGAATTTTATTCACCACTGCATCCATTGGCAAAAAATTACTATCGATGCTATTAATTACGCTTTTCTCCTCTCTTGTACTTCTGCTATTGGCGGCACTAACCATCAATTTTTGGCTGCCAACGGCCATCAAAATTTACTCCAAGCATAAATTTGGGTTTACGATAATTGTGCGTGAATCTCGCTGCAACGTCTTTAATGGCATCATAGATTTTCGAGACCTAATCATCCAAAACCCCAAAGGGCAATTTGAGTGCATTGATCTCGCGAAATTCGACATCATATCTGGAAAGCTTGCCCTAACAGAGATGGTAAAAAAATCCATGACCATTGATAATATCGTATTAAACCTCCGTGAGTTATGGATTTCACGGCCACCGATCTCTGTCAGCAACATAGAGATACTAATCGACAGATTCACCAAAAGTGGCCATAAAGCAGAAACCAATGAAAACACAGGTGATAGCTGCCATTTCATTGCGAAAACTGTCACCGTCAAAATTGGCATAGTTAACTTCCTAAATTTCAATCTAGGTAAAAAAAGAGGCAAAAAACTCCGGATAAATTATTCAAAAGATTTTTATAATGTGTCTAATTGGGAATATATTGCAAAACAGTTATGTGTAGACTTTTTCAAATATGACAATGATCATTTAATTTCCTCTTTCTTTTCTTCAATGACAGAAATACCTGAGCTAAACATGGTAACTACTGCAATAAAATCCATCAACAGCTTTTTTAAAAAAACCATCAATAATTTAGGCAGAGTCACCGATGACAACGCTCCAACACCAACAACAAATCCACCAAGCCAACGGAAAAAATATCGACGTAATTCAACCCGGAGGCCAGGCCAACGGTCGACCAGCCAGTAGATGAACATGTAAATGCGGAACTGTCTCGCCGGCCATCAACCCATTGTTTATTACCAGCCTAAAACCAGTTTCCAGAGACTTTTTCTGAGCAAAATCACTGGCAGCTCTCAGTAAATTTCCAAGAATATTAATATCCACATCTGTGACCTCTGAAATTCTAGGAATGTATTTTTTTGGAATGATCAACACATGGATTGGCGCCTGGGGATTTATATCATTTATTATGATGCAAAATTCATCCTCGAATAATATCTCGCTCTTGACCTCTCCATCGATGATTTTCTGAAATATTGTATTATTTTCCACGATTTTAACTCTAAGCAAAGTTAGAAAATTTGTACAGCTTTTCTTGAAATTACCGGCACCACTGTGACCATATCCACATCCATGGGATCTTTCATCAGGCGACTAAGGTCAGCCATTGAGGCGCAACAGCTCAACGACAGTGGTAATTTTACCGGAAAAGTTTGACCGTTTTTAAATCTAAAGCTCAAAATCACTTCGATCGAACCAGGATTATTCTGCAAATAGGAATTTATTTCCATCAATGCATTTTTTATACATTTTTCGGCACAATCGATTCTAAACACAATTTTTTTCACAATTTTTCGCAGCGAATCCTGCATTGCATCTACAGAAGAAACATTGTATCTGATTTCATCGTTATTTTTCCGGATCGTTCCGGTAACCACCATCACCCGAGATTCCATCAAGCTGGCACCAACGGTTTCATAGGCATCGGGAAAACAATTAAAAGAAAACTGCTTGGTCATCGTCTCCAAAGAAAAAGTGGCCCAGAGGCGATTATCCTTCTTTGTAATTCTTTTTTCGATGGAATTTACCACGCCGCAGATCCGGAACACCGCTCCATCTTCCATCGCCTCCACATCACCGGCCGGATAATCTATCCTAGGAATCCAATGGCTAAACTCGTCCAAAGGATGGCCACTCACATAAAATCCAAGCAATGCCTTTTCGTGTCTAAGCTTCTCCGAACGAGGCATTAACGGACCAGAAGTATTGATAGATACTGTACCATCCACAGACTCATCGAACATGTCAAATAAATTTATTTGACCAATGGCCCGATCCTTTTGCAACAAAAGAGCTTCGGTAATAACACTTTCGGCTGATTCCATCAGATGTTTTCTATCGACACCGAAAGAATCAAAGGCTCCGCTCAACAGAAGACATTCCAGTACGCGCCTATTGATCAGGCGCAGATCGACTCGATGCACAAAATCCACAAAATCCACGAAGTCAGCGTGTTTCTGCCGCTCGGCGATTATATTTTCCGCCGCAGCATCACCCACGCCTTTTATGGCACCCAAACCAAATCTAATGCATCCATCCTGCCATTGAGGCGTAAAGCTACCCAATGAACTATTTATATCCGGACCAAGGACTGGAATCTTCATTCTGGCACATTCACCGATGTAATAGGCCACCTTGTCTGCATTGCCAAGTTCCGAAGATAACATGGCCGCCATGTACTCTAACGGATAGTTAGCCTTCAGATATCCTGTTTGATAAGATATTATCCCGTAAGCAATTGAATGCGATTTATTAAAGCCATAGCCAGCGAATTTTTCCAGTATAGAAAATATTTCTTCGGCCTTTTCCTGGCTTATATGATTGTGTTTTTTTGCCCCGGCTATGAAATTAGCTTTCTGGGCATTCATCACATCTATCTTCTTCTTACCCATGGCTCTGCGTAAAATGTCCGCACCGGCAAGACTATAGCCAGCGATGACCTTGGCGGCCTCCATGACCTGCTCCTGATAAACCATTATGCCATAGGTCTCTCGACAAATGTCTTTCAGCAGAGGATGAGGATATTTTATTTTTGATGGATCATTTTTTCCTGCAACATAATCATTAATCCAGTCACTGGGACCGGGCCGATAGAGCGCACTGATGGCACTGACATCTTCTATACACCACATATTGAATCGCTTGCAGAGCGCCCTCATGCCCACAGACTCGCCGAGTTGAAAAACCCCTATGGTTTCGCCACTATTCAGTAAATCGTAGGTTTTTTTATCATCCAATGGAATGTCTTCTATGCGAAAATTTTCCAGGCCATCGCGCCGCCTGATCCAATTCTGTGCATCATCTATCACTGTGAGCGTTTTCAGACCAAGAAAATCCATTTTTAACAACCCCAAAGCTTCAACTGGATCTTTTGAAAATTGGGTGGTGAGAATACCATCCTGCAATGTCACCGGGATCATTTCCGCCACAGGCTGTTCTGTAATTATGACACCGGCAGCATGGGTGCCTATATTCCGCACAGTACCTTCGATGATCCGGCCCTCATCTAAAATTTTTGCAATATTTGGCCGATTTTTCACTTCCAAAGCAAGCTCTTTGGATTTTTCCAGGGCCAAATCTATGGTCATATGAAGTTCATCTGGCACCATCTTGGCAAGCCTATCTGCTTCAGCATAAGGGATATCATGAACGCGGCACAGATCGCGAATCACCATTTTTGTGCCAAAGGTACCAAAGGTTATTATATTTGCCACGTGGCCCTCACCATATTTTCTTCGCACATAGTCAATCACTTCGCCGCGCCGACGCATACAAAAATCTATGTCAAAATCTGGCGGAGAAATACGCTCAGGATTGAGAAAACGTTCAAATAGCAAACCAAATTTCATTGGATCCACATCGGTTATTTTTAGCAGATAGGCCAGCACACAGCCGGCCCCAGAACCACGACCAGGTCCCACCGATATGTGATTCCTTCGGCTCCAATTTACAAAATCCCAAACAATCAGGAAATAATCTACGAAGCCAGTCTTCTCTAAAACACTCAGTTCATAGTTTAGCCGCAGGATGATTTCCCTTCGCCGAATATCATCTTCGTTGGTTCCATCGATGCTATTCGGATCCTGGTAATCCATCTGGTATCTTTCTCTGAGGCCATTACAACATAATGACTTGAGATAACTAGCATTGCTTTCAAAGTTCAGCTCAATCGGCCGATGGAACACCGGATAATGATTCTCGCCATACCTTAGAGAAAAATCACACATATCCATGACCAACAGCGTATTATCCAGACAATCTGGCCGCTCACCAAACACTAATTCCATCTCTTCTCGCGACTTGATGTATAGCTGCCGGGTTTGCATCCGCATTCGCTTTTCATCGGACAGCTTGGCTCCGGTCTGGATACACAGCAACGCATCATGGGCTTCCCAATCTTGCTGATCCACGTAATGCGAGTCATTTGTCGCCACGACCTTTAGGCCGAATTCATCCCCAAGTTCAAACAATTTTTTTGAATAATATTCCTGTTCCTGGGTTCCGTGGTTTTGCACTTCGATGAATAGGCGTTCTTTGCCGAAGATGTCCATCAGTTGGGTCAATCCGGCTTTGGCCGCTGGCAGATCATCCTTTAGGATCATTGAAGCCAGATACCCTTGATAGCAACCGGTTAGGCAGATTAGGTCGGCCGAATATTCGGCGATGGTCTGCCAATTGATCCTGGGCTTATAATAAAACCCTTTCAGCTGCGATATCGATACCAGTTTCGATAAATTTTTAAACCCATTCTCATTTCTAGCAATGAGTCCCATATGATACAGTGGAAATTTTTCTTTGGTCCTAAAGTCATCGGCATATAGCGTATATAGCTCGCAACCAATCAATGGCTTAATGTTAAATTGTTTGCATTTTTCTAAAAAATCCGGCACACCAAAGACGTTGCCATGATCAGTCATTGCCACGGCAGGCATCCCAATTTTGCTGATCTTGGCACACAACCTATCGCAACGACAGGAGCCATCCAGCAGGCTGTAGTCTGTGTGCACATGGAGATGTACGAAATTGTTCTTCATTGCTATATTTTATTTTCTTAAACATCCATCATTAAGTCAACGAGAATGAAAATTCATTGGTTTTACATTTCGACCCTTTTGTAGTTAAAATTAGAAAAAACATGTTTCGGCGCATTGGCCCTGATTTTCAGAAAATTTGCCGATGTGGCCATGGCCAATTTCACGGTACAATGATATAGTGTACAGGCACCATCCAGCGAATTTTTTATATCCTTTGCAAAGGTAATTACAAAGATTTCGCCATCCTGGGCCAAGGGCAAATGAGCCATGTCTGCGCCAAGAATAGTTTTATAGATATTCTCGCCACCCACAACTTCTAAAACTCTCACCATAAACATATCACCAGATTCAGCCAAGTCAAATACATCGCCGGAAGTGATGGCCAAAAAGTTTTTCTCGGCATTCAGCAATTTCATCATATTTACTCCTGTGTCCAAAGCCGTGATTTGGCTAATCCACAAAGTTATGAGACCCGGCATGGCTACGCCTACCAATCCCATGGCCAACAATACCTCTAGTAAAGAAAACCCAGCTCGTTTGTTGCCATACATATATATTTTATTCAAGCAGTTTGATAATTTTATCCGCCGAGTCCAATGTAATGATGGTTCCGTTGGGCAGAAACACACCACCTTGAATCGGTGTATTTTTTAAAAACTTCACATGGAACTGATTAGAAGCATTTACATTGCAACTACCCAGTCCAACGGCATAGACAATGGGCTTTATCGAAGCAGATTCCGTGGGCCTGCCAATGGCATCGATATCCCGAAATGCCATGGCTAGGTTCTTATTACCTTCTTTAAATAAATAGCTGTCCCAAAAATACTTATCACTTGGCACACCGGCCATAACATCCCCAATCGAATCCTTTGGTATAAAAAACACTGACTTTGGAAGCAAGATTTCCCTTTGCTTTTCCATAATCGGCTCTCCATTGCCACCGGTCTTTGGCATGACGACTAGAATTCTTCGATGGGAATACTCCGAATCAGCTGACACATCTACCATGATCCGAATTTTTGAATGATGATACAGCGCATGCAATTTGGCATAGTTCATTGTATTGAAAAAAATTTGCTCGGCTATGACCAAAGATTTTACTCCGTTGTCTGGTTGCAACAGCTTGATTCCGAAGCCTATTACTAAAATTAGAATCCCCAAGGCAGAAATTATTTCGATCAGAGTAAATGAAGCCGATCTATCTCGCTGCCAAATCATAAAACCTTGGTCATTATTTTCCATAACCATAGCTTGGCAACCATATTATGAACCGGACAAGCCAGGACATATTGTGCTATAACAAGTTAATAGATAAGATTGTGACATAAATGTTATTTGTAAATTTCATGTAAAACATTGACATGCTTTGGCGAAAATATTAGGTTTGCATCACTATGTGCTATAAAATGAAAAGACTTATGACGTTGTTTACTATTTTATTGGTTCCTAACTTGATAAGTGCGATCAGCATCGATGATCCATTTATCAAGAATTTGATTGAAACTAAAAAAACTGAATTTGAAGATGCTTTTATGGACGAGGACAAAATCAATTTGCTCTTGGCCAGTGACAACCCAAAAGATCTATATAAAATTGTTAAAGATCGCACTAAATTTATTTTCCTTTATGCAATTAAAATACTAACTGACGCCGTCATATACTATAAGGGAGATGGAAAAGATTATAAAGAAATTTGTCATAAAGAAATCGAGACTGGTGAGTCAATCCTTGAGCCATTGCTTCCTTATATGTTAAATGTTAACCTGATGACCAGTAACGAATTTTTTACTCAAGACTCTCAGCATGCCGATCTATACGAATGCCTGATACATATCTTGTTAATGATATTTGAAGCAAGAGATCTGAACGAAGTAGCTCAAAATGTGCAAAAAACCATATATGAGCCACTGTACAACGCTGGTATGAAATTTTTTCAATTACCAATAGAAACAATTTTCAAAGAATATAGCGAGAAATCTTATCTTGGGCCTCGGTTTCATCCAGACGGAAATCGTTCTGATGATTGGTTATGTTACAACCAAAGTTACGATTTATATACTCCCAGTAAATCACAAGATCAATGTGCTTCCGTTATGTATATGATTAGCTTTACCTGTTTTCTGCTAAAATTTCTTGGATTCGATGTATATAATTTGGAGCAAACAATTGATAAAGCAGGTCAAACTGTTGGAACTTACATAGAATCATATAATAAAGTTAATGAATTTTGTTATAAAAATGTAAATGATATTTTAAATGAAAATGATGGCCAATGTTATTCAGAAATTGATAACGCGATAGAAGATTTTGGCATAAAAGGATATAATTATTTAGCAAAAAAGCTCACCGAAAAGAAAATTGAAATCGAAAAATACGAAGAATATAAAAATGAAATTTGTAAAAATAGAGATTTACCCATCCAGCCTGAAGATAACAGTAATGAAAAACCTATAGAAAAAATTACTCCATCAGAATCTATCCGAAGGTCTAAAAGTATGTCAGACCTAAATAGCTCGTTTAAGCAATCAAATAAAATCAAAAATTTGAATAAATCTGACCCCATTGAAGAAAAAGAAGAAGAAGAAGAAGAAGAAAAAGAAGAAGAAGGAGGAGAAGAAGAAGAAGAAGAAAATAATACGTGCTTCAACTGCAATCTCTTGTAATTTTACAAAAAATTTAAAAATATTAACGAATTTTGACAACCATATAAAATATATCTGCTATGTATGATCTAGTTAAAAAGTTTATGTCGACCATTATGTTCTTGGGAGCGATCAGCTTCATCAACGGTGATCAATTCAAAGATTGGGTAATTCAGCAAAGAAGCGTATGCTACATAGAATATGTGGTAAATATCTGGCCCGGTGATGTTAATCGATGTCCCGCTAACGAAATTGGTATTTTTGGTAGCGAGTTTGGCAAATACGCCTCAAACTGTTTAGAAAACAACCAACCGACCTTTGAATCTAAAGGATTTACCTATAATGGATTATATGTAAGAGGTCTCGAATTTTTTAAACACCTAGAACAATTTATGTACGGCGTAGCAAAATTTTTCGACTATGAAATCTCTGATAAAATAGAAAACATCATATATCTACCTGATTTGAGTAATGGCAGCGTAAGTAGTGATTATCCAGAAGAAATACGAGAAAATTTAAATAAAGGACTATGCATTTTATTTGGTTGCAAGAAGGTAAAATCTGCCTGTAAAATTATATGTAAACATTTGTGCAAAAATATGAAAAAAGCTCTCTGGTTTGCCTGTACTATAGAAAATGAATTTAATGCAGAAGATTTGGAAGACTTTAAAAATGCTTTCAATAAACTAAAGCAAATTGGATGCAAGATGGAGTATTTGGAGCAATATGTAAATAAAAAAATAAATGACACCATTGAAAAACTTAATGGTGAGTCACATATAAACGTAAGTGATGACGATTCATATAACCATTACTTAGTTGAATTACCTAAAAGCCAAGAAACAGATGACTCCTCTTCGAAAGATAGAGGATCTTCCTGTATTTTCCTGTAATGTACAGTAATTTAAAGACTTATGACTATAATAATAGAGAGGCCCATCTAGGCCTCTTCATTTTTTGGTTTGCTTTTTATCACTTCATCGACAATGCCATAGTCCTTTGCCTCTGAAGATATCATGAAATAGTTTCGATCGGAATCCTTTTCGATTTTCTCCAACGGTTGGTTAGTGCACTCGGACAATACCATATTTAGAGTTTTTTTCCAACGAAGTAATTCTTTGGCGGCAATCGAAATATCCGAGGTTTGACCACCGGCACCACCCGAGGGCTGATGTATCATAACCCTACTGTTAGGCAGTGCGTAACGTTTCCCCTTGCTACCAGCAGCAAGCAACACCGTGGCCATGCTGGCTGCCTGCCCGACGCAGTAGGTAACCACATCGCAATTCATGAATCTCATCGTATCATATATGGCCATGCCTGCGGTGATACTACCCCCCGGAGAATTAATATAGAGATGGACATCTTTTTTCGGATCTTCCATCTGCAAGAATAAAAATTGCGCAACGATGGCATTGGCAACGAAATCGTCTATGGAAGTGCCAAGAAAAATTATTCGGTCCTTTAACAGACGACTATATATATCCCAGGAACGTTCCTGTCTACCATCCCGTTCATAGACATAGGGTAATGGAAGATAATGTTCGTTAACTATTTTCATTGTAATTCAGTTTTTTCTTTGAATGAAGTACTTTCTTCCTCAAATTCTTTGGTCTTGCTAGGCCTATTACCTTTGGTTGCTGCAGATTTTTTTCCACGCTTTGGCTTTAATTCAGCCACATTTTCTGGAAGTTCAGATTGAGATTTTTTTGAACGATCCTCGTCCAAGCTTGGATGATCATTTGTGTTCTCATTCACTAAGAAATCCAACGTTTTACTAAACAATGCCCGGCGCTGGATATCCTGAACTCTGGCCCTATCATTCTTAATTTCATCGATTAATTTATCCGGCGTTGTTCGCAGCACCGAAGCCTCTTGGATGATCATACGACTGACTTCGTCGGAAGATACCGTGATCTTTTCCTCAATGGCGATGCGCTCCAGAATAAAACTAATTTTTGCTCTATCATGGGCCAGGGTCGAGCTGTCACCATATAGTTCATCTTTATGCTTTTCCAGTTCATTTGGATGTACCCCCTCCCGAATCTGTTGCTCGAAAAACGTCCGCAGCACCTGAGCCCGCTCGTGTTCCACAGCACTTTCGGGCACATCAAAATCCACACTGGCAATTAACTTTCTAACCAATTGCTCCCGCTGCTCTAGCCGCCCTACCTGATGTTTACGTTTTTTTAAATCCTCTCGAATCTGAACACGTAACTCATCCAGTGTATTGGCATTGAGTTTTGCAAGCAGTTTATCATCAAACCCTGGCAGAACTTTTTCCCGCACTTCAAAAACATGAACCATGTATTTGGCACTTTTACCAGCCAGAGGCTTTATATAAAAATCCTCCGGGAATGTGGTTTCAATCTCCCTATCCTCTTCGGCTTTCATGCCCACGATTCCATCTATAACTGCCTTAACACCAGGACTATCTTCTGCACCAGCTTCTTCCCAGGTATTTTTCTGTTCACCCCAAATAGGCAATGATGCATCCAGCTTAGCAATTTCAGAACCATCGGCCAGAGTGCCTTGATAGGATAGCCGCACAAAATCCCCCTTTTTGGCATTGCGATCAACGGTAACATAGTCAGCATTGTAATTCCTCAATTGCTCTAATGCGCTATCCACCTCACCATCAGTAATTTCCGCATTTATTGGGGCCAAGTCAATATGCCTATAATCTATCAATTCAAAATCTGGTTTGGTATCTATGGTCACGATGAGCTCCTTTTCACCGCTCTCCTTGTCATTGAAATCGGCTTTTACCACCGAAAAAATTCTGGTTCCATGTTCTTTGGTCATGGTCTCCATCGCCCGAGAATAGAGCTGCTCATCTAGTTTAGCCTTCACATCTTTGGCAAACTTAACGCGGACAATCGCTTCTGGAACGTGCCCCTTTCTAAACCCAGGCATTTTTACGTCCCTTGAAATTGTCTTAACGAGCAAACTTTCCTCATTTTGCGCCTCATCTTTACTCACTGTCACAGTAAAAACCTTGCGCACATTGCTCACATCCTTTATTTCACTTTTCACTGATCAAAATATTAAATTATTACTTGATTGAGGTCTAAACAACGCAGAATTGCAGTCAATATTATAAAAAAATAAATTTGTATTATTCCGGAAAAAATGGAAAATTTTTACTATTTTTCATTATAACCCTAAAAAGAAATGAAAAAAATGAAAGAAAAAATAATGCTTTTTGGCGCGACCGGGTCCATCGGAAGCAATGTCTTGGAAGAGCTTAGAGAACACAGACAGTATTTCGATTTGGTCGGCATCGCAGCCAGGGTCAATGTGGACAAACTTGCCGAAATATCTCGGGAATTTTCTGTAAAAACTGCAGCAGTGAACAGCAAAACTCGTATAGATACAGCAAAATTTTGTCCTGGTTGCAGAATTTTTCGCGGCGAACAGGCCATGGCCGAGGCGGTTTTGGCCACCGATTTTGACATTCTTTTGATGGCAACCAGCGGCATAGCTGGCATTGCGGCAACGATGAATGCTATCTCATTGAAAAAGAAGATAATAATAGCTAGCAAAGAAATTCTAGTAACCAGTGGAAAATTCCTATGCCCATTGGCTAAAAAAAACAAAGTGGAACTTTTTCCTCTTGATAGTGAACATAATGCAATTTTTCAGTGCCTCAAAGGCGAAGATAGGAAGTCTGTGAGACAAATATGGCTAACGGCCTCCGGTGGGCCATTTCTGGATTATGACATGGACTCCTTGGAGCATGTAACTCCAGCCCAAGCACTTAAACACCCAACCTGGTCCATGGGAAAAAAAATAACCATAGATTCAGCAAGCCTTGCGAACAAAGGACTAGAGGTAATCGAAGCTCGATGGCTGTTTGATCTGGCGCCCCAGCAAATAAAAGTTACCATTCATCGCCAGAGCTTAGTACATTCACTGGTAGAATTCATAGATGGGTCAATTCTTGCCCAAATTAGCGAAAAATCCATGAGATTTCCAATAAAAAATTGCCTTTTTTTCCCTTATAGACAGTACAGTGACCAGAAAACTGTTTCATTTTTAGAACCAATAAATTTCACTTTCCAGCCACCAGATGAGGGAAAATTTCCATGTCTGGCTTTGGCCAAAGCTAGTTTGGAAGCCGGCGGCATAATGCCCACTGTCTTCAATGCGGCCAACGACGTGGCTGTTGATTTATTCCTAGATGGCAAAATAAAATTTACCCAAATCCCAACCATCATTGAGCAACGGATGCATGAAACAGAAAACTTTGAGCCAGAATCAGTTGATGAAATATTCGCCCTGGATGCCGAAGTAAAAAAAATTGCCAGAGCTTTTGAGTAATTGGATATTTTGTGACATTTTCTTGCTTTAAAAAACCATCCCAATATAATTCACAAATGGACGCGGTGAAAGTCGGATTGTTAGCGGTTATCCCCTCGATGAGTGTGACAACTTTACTCATTGGCAATGACGAAACGGTCTTTGACATACACATATCACCAGCTTCTGGCAAAGCAATCATCGATGCCATAAGTAAAGAAAAGCTAACCCGACCGTCTACCCATACATTACTTAGCAATATCACTGCCACGCTCGGCTATCAAATCTCATCGGTTATAATCCATTCCACAAAGGATTCAGTTTTCTTCGCGAAAATATTAATGAGCAACATCTCTAACGAAGGTAAATACATAGAGTTAGATTGTAGACCCAGCGACGCCATTACTCTATCCATTATCAACGATGCACCACTACTTGTGGCAGAAGAACTTTTCAATCTAGTTGGAAAACCAAAAAGCAATACTCTGCTGCAGAAAATATAAAACGCTAATCAATAAGAGCAGCAACCTGCTCTATCTGAACAGCTCGGCTTTGGAGCTTATCGGCCTTAGCACCGCTGACACCATTTATAAGCAACTGCACACCTAAAGCTACCATGAATAAAGAAGACAATTTATAACCCAATTTTAATATGGTTGGATTTAACCACCGAGCACCGATGGTGGCAATTTTGAAAAACCCATAGATGCATAACATGACGCAGGTTACAGCCAACACACATCCAATTATTTGCATAATACCAGTGGCTCGGGTTCGCTCCTCAACGGAAATGGCAACCACCAAAGGACCGGCTATAATGGGAACTCCCAGCGGCGCTATCGCTATGTCAGGCTTGCCTCTCAATGCCTTATCTTTCACTCCTTCGGCAACTTTTTCCGTCGGATCTTGCCCCCGTAACATACCGAAACCGACCACAATAAATAGCAACCCACTGGCAATGCTGAACGAATTGACGCCTATGCCCAATGCTTTAAAAACCCATTCACCAGTAATGGAAAAAAACATTAGCACAATCCAACCCACAAGACATCCAATCCGTGCCGTCATCATTTTTTCTTTCTCCGTATAATGTGGAGTCATATTAATATACAACACGATGGCTGCTAACGGCCCACTGGCTACGAAAATTTTCTTAAACAACTCAATAAAAAACTCCATTTTTCAATATATATGCCAAATTATGACACCTATGGAACAAGTCAAGTAAATTATTATGCGCACTCCAAGCCATTCCACATCATAAATTTTAATCGCAATTACATCGATACAAAATTTATTTATTGCAAAATACATATAATTATTTGCGTCATTCATAGTCTCGGGGCGTAGCTCAGTCTGGCAGAGCGCA
The DNA here is from genome assembly GCA_031255005.1 of Puniceicoccales bacterium. Lineage (NCBI taxonomy): Bacteria > Pseudomonadati > Verrucomicrobiota > Opitutia > Puniceicoccales > Puniceicoccales bacterium. The sequence goes on from JAIRTH010000016.1 coordinate 67,941, forward strand.
TGTTTTGGGTACATGATGTCATCGGTTCGAACCCGGTCGCCCCGACCAAAGGATGATTTCAGTTTATTATTTAATTTATTAACAAATACAGTGGATTATAATCAGCAAAATACTTTTCGATCCATGATCAACCTAATCTTGCTTTGCATAGATTTAGTGAATAATCCGCCATTGCTTATATAAATTAAACGCCACCATGTTTTCCATGCAATGAATAACAAACTTCCGATCAGCATTGTGTTAATAGCTAGCAACGAAGAAAAAAACATAGCTCGTTGCCTGAAAAGCGTTTATACCTGGGTTGAGGAAATTATCGTTGTCGTAAACGATTGCACCGACCGCACCGTTGAAATTGCGGAAAGCTACGGGGCCACCGTGGTGGAGCATCCTTGGCAAAACTTTCGCGATCAAAAAAATTTCGCTAAACAACTCGCCACCAAGGAATGGATTCTATCCATTGATGCCGATGAAGTTGTGTCAGATGAACTTAGGTCATCCATATTAATGTTTGTGGTGAACAACGATAGGCGCTACAATGGAGCTTTTTTCAAGAGATTGGTATTTTTTCTAGGAAAATGGATCCACCATGGAGATTGGTATCCCGATCACTGTCAACGACTTTTCCGCAGAGATTGCGGCTATTGGAGCGGCGGCCTTGTCCATGAATATCTAAAGGTATCCGGCAATGTTAAGTCACTAAACGGCAACTTGCTACATTACACATATGATTCAGTTAAAGAGCATGTGGAAGTGATGATAAAATATACAGATTTATTCATAGAAGATAACAAGGACAAACCAGTCAACCTTCTAACTGCTGCATTCCGCTCGGTTTGGAAATTTTTTCGCTGCTACATAATAAAACTCGGCTTCTTAGATGGCATCCAAGGTATATATATAGCCATGGCCCAAGGATTTTTCACACTATATAAGTACATCCATCTGACAGAATATCAAAACGCAAAAATTAAACAGCGCCTCATCAACCAACATTCTGATGATCAGCAAGATCCGAATCAGGATTCCATGAAATGAGATGCCACTGGCGGAAAACCATTGAACCCCACCGATGCATAACTGGATGTATAGGCACCGGCAGTCAACCAATAAATCCGGTCGCCAATGTCTATGTGCCTCGGCAATGGATTCCTAAATGTCTCATACATAATATCTTGACTATCACAAGTAGGCCCTGCAATTATAAAATCCTCTACCAAACGACCGGCACTCTCGCAAAACAACGGGTACTTAATACTCTCTTCCATCGTCTCCATCAAGCCATTAAATTTTCCAGCATCGGTATATAACCAAGTGTCGACACCAAAGGAAGATTTTTTTGAAATAAGCACAACTTCAGTGACCAAAATGCCAGCATCGGCCACCAATGAACGTCCTGGTTCCAATATTATATGAGGCAAATTTTCACCAAAATCCTCTGTCAGATAACGATTTACCTCACTTGCATAGGTCGACATCTCCGGAGTCCGAGAGATATAGGAAGCCGGAAATCCGCCCCCCATGTTTATCAACGAAAGCGGAATTTTTTCGGTCTCAAGATAATCAAATATATACCTAACTCGACTTATGGACGAATCCCAGGCCCCAATCTCTCTTTGCTGAGATCCCACATGGAACGAAACACCTTTCGCCTTCAATCCCAATTTGTTAGCAAGCATAAGCAAATCTATGGCCATGTCCGGATGGCAACCAAATTTCTTCGATAACGGCCAATCAGCGGTGGAACTGTGCTCGGCAAGAATTCTCAAAAAAATATCTGAACCCGGCGCCACTGCTGCAAGATTTCTTATGTCCGCTTCGCTATCCGAAGCAAAAAGGCGTATCCCCTTGGCATAGGCATACTCCACATGAGCCTTCTTTTTAATGGTATTTCCATAGCTTATTCTATCTGGCGGAACACCAATGGCTAACAAACCGTCGAGCTCATTCACCGAAGCCACATCAAAATTTGACCCCAAATCTCGTAATAATTCCAAAACAGGTCGACTTGGATTTGCCTTAACAGCATAATGGACAACAGCATAGGGAAACAATTCCTTCAACTGCTGATACCTTTGACGAATTATACCAAGATTAACAAGCAAAAATGGCGACTCATATTTTTTGGCCTCTGCCATCATAGCAGACCAATCTTTCTCGGTATAGTACTCCAGTGGGTCAAGCCTTGCATTCATTATGGTCATTAGGCCGCTACAAACGGATTTATATAATTATATCAACAAAAAAATAATAACCAAGGCAAAATTTATTGTCATAGCCCCTCAAACACCGACCAAGTATTGCTTATTGGAGGGAATTCCACCATGGTACCAAACTTCGAATCAATCATATCTGGTATGCCGATGAGACATAAACAAAATCTTTTATCCGGCTGCATTCTTTCAAAAATACAATGCAATGGGCTGCCCTCATTCATCGCATTGATCGGCATAAACACATAAAAATTGTCCATATTATCTGATAAAATTTCATATTCAATGTCATCAACTGACTCCATGAGTCGCACCATATTTTTATCAAAACGAAGATCTTCGCAAAAAATTTTCAGCACAATTTCCGGCAAAGTTTTCACGTTTTTATCCACGATTATAAGGATTTTTTCAAACTCCCTAAAGTTCGCTAACTCTTTGAGCTTGACTAAGTTATGATTATTATGTTCATCAGAATTCTTGGGATAGAATTCATTGAACGATATCACAAGTATATTCATAGATGTCGTTGTGTTCATAATTTTACTATTTGCAGTGACCTTATGAGCACAACATGTTTTTAGTAAAAATTCAATAAAAATTTATCTATTTTGTAAAAAATTTTTTATTTTTCATTTTTTTCTTGATTTTCCACCAAGAAATTTTCCTTTTTGTGTGTTTTTTATGGAAAATGAAGGTGTTAAAGTCAGCAAGTCAAAGTCGCCTATGGATTTAGACTGGAAAGATGTGGAGCAGTTGGCTAAATACGTCACTAGCACTGGTAGGATTTTGCCGCGCAAATATACCGGTTTGTCTGCCCGCCATCAAAGGCATATAACTCGCATGATAAAAAGAGCGCGTAACATGTTGCTTATGAAGTAGATAAGTGGCTTTTGATAGTAAAATTCTTGAGACAACTGACGCTACACTTGCCATGGTGAGCAAGGAATTATTAGCCGGAGGTGTGGTTGCATTGCCCACGGAGACTGTCTATGGACTGGCCGCCATAATCACCGACGAAACGGCTATCAATGAAGTGTTTAGTATAAAAAACAGGCCATTTTCTGATCCACTGATAGTTCATGTGCTGGGCTTCAATGATTTGCTGAAACTCACCAAGCCTAAAGAAGACACCGTAAATTTGATCGACCAATTGGTTGAAGCTTTTTGCCCAGGCCCTCTCACATTTGTATTGCCAAAGGCCAATTCGATTAATCTCAGGATAACTGCTGCAAAAAATACCCTGGCAATTCGAATTCCAGCACATAGAGTTTTTCGAGAGGTTTTGCTTCGAACCAGAGTACCTCTGGCAGCACCGAGCGCAAACCAGTTTGGTTATGTAAGTCCAACCACTGCAGAGCATGTGATGAATTCACTTCGGGGTAAAATAAAGTATATCCTCGACGGAGGCCCCTGCGAAATAGGCCTGGAATCGACCATAATAGATGTCTCAAAAAAACAAATAAAAGTCCTGCGCCCTGGGGCTATAACACCAGAAATGTTGCAAGAAGCCACTGGACTGGAAGTAATTAACCCAAAGCAAATGACCACGACAGACCCATCGGCTCCGGGACTATTCCAACGCCATTATAGCCCAAATACCAAACTGCGGTTATTCGAAACGGGCCAAACCATGGCCAGCGCCACCAACGCCGCCGTTATATACATGAAAAAACCAACCAATGTGACAGAACGCGACTTTTGGCTCAGCGAAAATGGAGATCTAGTCGAAGTATCAAGAAATATGTTCTCGATGCTAAGACATTTGGATCAATGTGGTTACGATACAATTTATTGCGAAAAGGCACCGCCCATGGGCCTGGGATTAGCCCTAAATGACAGACTAAGCCGAGCCGCAGCAAAATTTCCATGAACTGCCCATCAACTTTCCTTCGGGCGCAACATTTTAGATGCAATAAATCATTGATGAAAAATCTTGCAAACTTTTAAATAATGTAAGAAAATATACCCCGTGAGGCTCATAGGTGGATCAGTAAGGTTATGCTTAATAGCATTTTTTTTATCTGGTTGCGCCTGTAATCACACTGATCATCAAGAACTTACCTACGATAGAACCAAATACAATCATCTGCCAGCTGAACCTGTAACAAAGCAAAAATATCTTGTGGAAATAACCTGGCCAGCGGATCTCAACACATTACTCGATATAGCGTTCTCGAACAATCCTCGGACAAAAATAGCCTGGCAACAGGCCAAAATAGCCGAAACGCAAAAGGCAAAAGCTTCATCGGCCTTCTTCCCTCGGCTAACGTTAAAGGCCATGGCACTGGAAACAGAGGATATTGCTGGTCAAGATCCATCTAATGCTAAACGGCTTATGACTAATAAATCCACCATGTTTTCGCCACAGATCGAAATCACCTACTCCCTCTTCAAATTTGGAGCTCACAAAGAACGTGCCGAGGCTGCCAAATGTGAACTATTAGCCGCTAATTTTCAGTATAATAGAGCCTTGCAAACATTAGCTTTCGCGGTCCACAAAGCCTACTTTTACATGGATTCGGCCAAAGAAACTCTGGCTGCAAACCAACTAAATCTCGATGATGCAAGGACCTCTTTTAACTCTGCCGAACATAGACATCAAACTGGTCTCGCCAGCGTCCACGAACTACTAAGAGCAAAGGCAAATCTCAGCCAAGCCCAATTTCAATTGGAGCACTCTTCTGCCAACGTGGAAACGGCCCGGGCAGACCTGGCCCGTACACTAGGCATCCAAGTATCATCGGAAATAGATATCATTAATCCGAACACTAGCAATGACATAGACAACATGTTGCTCGATCAGATTGATGACATAATCACCAAAGCCATGGAATCTCATCCAGATATCCTAGCTGCCAAAGCCAAGGTCGATGCAGCTCTCCACGCCAGTCAATCAGCCAAACGTAATACCCTGCCAGAGCTGATCACCGGTTTCTCCGGATCCATAAATAAAGTCAGGCACTATGATAGCAATTATCAAAAATATAACGCATACATCGGCCTGCAATGGGAACTTTTCGATGGCTTCACAAACCTAAATAATATCCTGGAAAGCCGAGCCAAAGCTCTGGCTGCAAAACATGAACTGCAGGCGACAAAACTCGATGCCGCCACAAACATCTGGGACCAATATCATAAATTTAAAGCTGCCTGTCGTCAGTTAAAAGCTGCTAAAGAATATGAACTGTCCGCAAAAGAAGCCTTTGAGTCAGCGCAACTCGCCTATACCAATGGCCTGGCTTCATTCACAGACCTAATGACTGCTCAGCAAAGCCTTGCCTCGGCCAGACAAAAATTAATAACCTCAAAAAATGGGCTGGCAATTAATTTAGCAGCTTTAGCCTATGCCACAGGTAATACAATAACAAACAAATAAAAATAATATGAAAACAAAATTGAGTGGAACCTCCTTATGGGTTCTGTTCCTGGTGTCGATGATTCTTTGCGGATGCAGCGCCAAAGAAAATGCCACCACAGCCCATGCTAGACCTCCGGTACCGGTCTCTGTAACCACAGCCGAAGCCAGAGATATTCCCATAACTATAAGTAGCATAGGAAGATGCGTTTCCCAGGAATCAGTAAACATCGTTGCCCAGGTATCCGGAGAAATAAAAGAAATTCATGTGGCCCAAGGAGAATCTGTAAACGAAGGTGACATGCTCTATACCATAGATCCAAGGAAATATGAAGCGACTCTAGCCCGATTGGAAGCAGAGCTCTCCAAAGCCCAGGCCCAACTCAAGTTAGACGAATCTCAACTAACTAGGTCTAAACCACTTGCGTCCGATAACTACATATCTCAACAGCAATTTGAAACCTATGAGACAAAGGTGTTACAGTCCAAGGCAAATATAAAGCAAATAGAATCTCAAATTGTTCAAGCAAAAGTAGATCTTGAGCACTGCCACATAACATCTCCCATAAAGGGTATGATGGGAAAATATCTCATAGACCAGGGCAATGTGGTCGGAAATATGGGCAACAATCTACTAACAAATATCCAAAACATTTGGCATCTATATGTGGATTTTTCCATATCGGAAAACCATTTTTATAATCTAAACAAATATTTTTCTCAAAAAAATTCTCTGGATGTGGAAATATATGGCATTGCCAATCGATCCATGACCGCCAACGGAAAACTGGAATTTATTAACAACTTCATCGATTTTCACAGCGGCACAATACATCTGCGCGCCACTCTAGAAAATAAAGATACTAAATTTTGGCCCGGCCAATCTGTTTACGTAAAACTCAGGTTGACAATACTCAAGAATGCCATTACCGTGCCCACCGAGGCAGTGAAAGTCCATGGCAATAACAAGTACTATGTGTTTGTCGCTAAGCCAGATAACACTGCCGAACTTAGACCAATTTCCATCGGCGAGACCTACGGCGATCATATGGTAATTGAAAAAGGCTTAGCTCTGGGAGAAACGGTAATATTAAAGGGCAACATAATGCTAGGCAATGGGTCTCAAATAATTGTAATGCAACAAGATGAACAACAAAAACAGGGTAATTTATAGATGAAAAGTATATCTGAGCCATTTATCAAACGTCCGGTAATGACCATCCTTCTGGCCATATCTTGCGCCATGGCAGGGTTATATAGCTATTTTTCATTGCCTGTCAGTGACTTACCCAGCGTTGATTATCCAATCATAACGGTAATGGCATTTTTCCCCGGCATGGAACCATCAATGATGGCAGCCAATGTGGCCTCTCCGCTGGAAAAGGAATTCATGCAAATATCTGGCTTGGAACTAGTTACATCCCGAAGCACCCAGGGATCGACCAGCATCACTGTACAATTTAGTTTGGATAAAAGCATCGATGCCGCCGCCACGGATATCCAATCGGCCATATCCAGAGCCATAGGATCGTTACCTCCGGACCTACCCACACCGCCCATATTCGAAAAATCCGATCCCAATAGTACGCCAATTCACTTCATGGCTCTAACAAGCAACGTGTTATCAAAAGGTGAACTCTACGATTTCGCATCCAATGAGATAGCGAACAAAATAAGCATGTTGCAAGGCGTCTCAAAATGCCAAGTCTACGGCGTGGCCAGAGCCGTCCGAATAGAAATCGATGGCGATAAATTGTTCAACAAAGGACTCACCATGGCCGATGTGGTCAGTGCCGTGCAAAGGCATAGCACATCTCTAGCCGCCGGCACATTGAATGGTCACAGCAATTCACTGGTGATAAAACCCATGGGGCAGCTGGATAAGGCCTCGCAATACAATGATATAATCATCGACTATCGCAACAATTCTCCCATCTATTTGAAGGATGTCGGCGAAGCCATAGATGGCCTAACTTCAAACGACACTCGGCTGGTATTCTGGCAATCTGACAGCGATAAAGTGGATTCTGCCGTGATGATCGCCTCCACCCGAGCAGCTGGATCCAATACCATAGAAGTCGCGAAATCCATAAAAAAATTGATTCCGACCATCCAATCTCAACTGCCAAAATCCATGAATTTAATTCCGGCCCATGACCGATCGATGCGGATCATAGAATCCATAAACGATGTGAAGGAAACCATAGTCATCGCCTTCATACTGGTCATACTAGTGATATTCATATTTCTTGGCCGATTCACCGAAACGATCATTCCCACGGTGGCTTTGCCGCTATCACTTTTTATGACCTTTATAGTTATGAAGTTACTGGACTATAGCATAGACAACTTATCGCTATTAGCCATGACCCTAGCCATAGGATTTTTAGTAGATGATGCCATTGTATTCCTGGAAAACATGGTACGGCGCATGGAAGTTTTTGGAGAAAATCCCACCGAAGCTGCCATAAATGGTGGCCAAGAAGTCAGCTTTACCATATTGGCCATGACCATGTCTTTGATCGCCGTCTTCATCCCCATGGTATTCATGACCGGCCAACTGGGAAGAGTTTTTAGGGAATTTTCGATCACCATAGTGGTGGCCATATTTTCTTCCGGTGTTGTATCTCTAACGGTAACACCAATGATGTGCGCTAGAATGCTGAAGTCGATCCATGGTAAAGAAAAAACATCGCTGGAAATTTTAGCCAAAAAATTCGAAAACTTTATTTTGCACTACTACGGCAAATCGCTTCATTGGGCCCTGGATCGGCGCCACCTGTCTGTCATCGCTTGGATTGTCTGCCTAATTCTATTGTATTTAAGCTTTTCCGCTCTCCCAAAGACATTTTTGCCATCCGGCGACAGCGGCGTTCTTAGGGGCGTATTTTTAACAAAAGAAGGCACATCGCCGGAACAAATTCACCGCTATCAGGACCAGATTAGCCAAATTTTAGAAGATAATCCTAACATAGATCAATACCTATGTCTATCCTGTCTGACTGGCATGCTACCAAACAATCAGGGCATGCTGATGGCTTTTCTAAAGGAGGGCCATCGCCCAAAGATCCAGGATGTCGCAGCCCAGCTGTCAAAGGAATTATTTCCCATTCCCGGAGTTTTAACATTCCTACAGCCCATGCCAAATCTCCATATAAATACCGGAGCAATGAGCACAAATCAAGGCAAATATGCCTTCTCCATGACCTGTCAAAATCAAGAAGACTTGATCATACCCATGCAAAGGCTGATGATGGAAATGATGAAAAATCCAGGTTTTGCCAGTGTATCATCGGATCTATTTCTGAGTAACCCAGAACTGAATATCGAAATTCTTCGGGATCAAGCATCTATGTACGGCATCACCACTGCCCAAATCGAGGATACCTTTAAGCAATCATTCTCGGAAAATCGTTCCTATATCATAAAAACTCCGATGCAACAATACAATGTGATTGTGGCGGCGAAGGAGTCCCAAAGGGCTGATAAAACCAATGTCAAAGATTTGTTTTTTAGATCCAAAAGTGGTCCGATGACGCCCTTTGATTCGGTGGCCAAAATGTATGAAAACCTTGGACCAATTTCCGTGAATCACATCAATAATTTCCCATCGGTCACCATATTTTTCAATCTACATGATTGGTTTCCGTTGAGCGAGGCCACGGAATTTATAGCATCGAAGGCAAATGAAATTCTTCCTCAGCAAGTACTTGGGTCATTTCAAGGTGAAGCTGCTACCTTTAAGGAAACCACTCAATCGGTCATAACCCTGTTGATTGTGGCCGTATTTGTACTCTACGTAATTCTAGGCATACTCTACGAGAGCTACATACATCCACTCACCGTGCTTTCGGCGCTGCCCATTGCCATGTTGGGTGGCCTGGCAACATTGCTATTTTTCGGCTATGAACTATCGCTCTATGCCTTCATTGGATTGTTCATGCTGCTTGGCATCGTTGGCAAGAATGGCATCATGATGGTGGACTTTGCCATAGCTCGCCAGAAAGAAGGACTTTCACCGATGGAAGCCATCCACCGGGCAAGTTTGGAACGATTCAGACCCATCATAATGACCACCTTGGCTGCCCTCATGGGAATGGTTCCCATAGCCGCTGGCCTAGGCGCCGACGGAGCATCAAGGATGCCTCTTGGCCTGGCCGTTGTAGGTGGCCTCATTTTCTCTCAAATGGTTACATTGTACATGGTACCGGCACTTTATCTCTGTTTCGAAACCTTTCAAACTAAAATACTTGACCGGATTCCGTTTTTTGCCCGTTAACCACAGTTCATATTAACTTAAATCGCTTTATTATTTCCATCCCGAGCCTATCGTAGGCCTGGGCACCGCTGCTCATCTCATCATACTCGAATATGGACTGGCCAAAGCTCGCTGCCTCGCCAAGTCTACTGGATCGTGGTATAACTGTCTCAAAAGGCAGGCCTTTAAACTGAATCTTTATATCTTCAAGGACCTTGGCAGATAGATCGGTCTTAATGTCAAACATGGTCATTATTATGCCACCAATACCTAGGGTTTTGTTGAGATCTCTGGCTTTTAAATCTTCCACAGCCTGGGATATTTGCGACATTACTTCGATGGCTGTATATTCACTGCGCAATGTCACCAACAGCCTATCTGCTGAGCCAATGATATCGATGGCAAAGGACTTGCCCACCGGTGGGCAATCTAAAATAATGGCATCAAAATCGCCTGAATCTCTTATGCGACACACCGACTCACGAATCAACATCAGATAGTCTCCACTGGCCCTGAGTTCCGTCTCAATCGCCTCTAGATTATCATCCGATGGGACTATGGCCAAATTTTCGTAACGTGTTTTTTTTAAACTGCGATCGAAATCATAGGCCCCGTGCAATATGTCGTACAAACTTCCATTTTTTTCACTAGCATATCCCAGGCCCTTGGTCGCGCTACCGGCTTGATCGAAATCTATCAACAGCGCCCGGACACCCTTTTTGGCCAAAGATACGGACAAGTTCACAGCCGTTGTAGTCTTACCTTCACCGTATTTCTGACTAACAATCGAAAAAACAACTGCTGGCATGGACACATTGAGTCTTTTTTTACTAGAAATGTCTAGCATTCTTTTCAAATTTATGGCAATAATTCATGACCATGATACAGTCATGCCTACATAATGGCCAGCCCATGCCAAGCAAATGACTTGCAATTTACAAAAATTTAGCTACACTTCGGAAGTTGTAATATCACATTTACGTTGACAAGTTGCAGAATATTATAGATTATTGCGACAGTTCTATTGTGTGTATTTAACGTATAAAGGAACACTCGAATGAAGAAGTTATTAGCATTTTCTATTGGCCTAGGAGCGATTAGTTATGTTAATGCTTTTGAAGTGCCCACGTTGGCTGTTAAATCAGGAGTTGGATTCGATTCGGAGTTTGAATACCGAGGAAGGAAACAAGGGCAAAAGATATTTACACCCCAGGTTGAAATAGGATTGCCATTGCTTGAACGCGGTGAATTTTATGTAGGGATGCAGTCATTTCTCGGCACCGACAGCACCGGCTCATCGGCACCGGATGTGGATAACACAATCTCCACCAGCTACAAACCATCGGGCAACAAAGCAAACACAGACTTATCATTGACGGCCATTCCGGCAAAAAAAACTAACCGGAAAACCCATCCTAAATTAATCGCTGGCCCACATTCCACTCTAAAGACAATGAACCAAGTGGATGTCTACACAGGGTTTACTTACCAAATGACCGATATATTATCGGCGGACCTGGGCTATATACATCATTTTTATACAAATTTGAAAGGCAAAGTAGCCGGTGTACTCGGAAAGGCTGATGTGCCGGAAATTGGAACAGCCATTGCTCCGAATCATGCGCTGATCGATGGTGAAAAATATGTATCTTATAAATTTGAACCAATTTTTTTCAGAAAAACCAACAGCAATGAAATATATGCCGGTGTGATGGCCGATGTGTTACTGAATCCAACAACCTATCTGGCCTACGATTTTAATCGCCGGGAACTCAATTTTGAAGGCAGAATTAACTACACCATAGATCTGGAAAAATATGGCCTTTCTGGTTTTTCGGTGGATTTGAATGCGAAATTAGGATATGATAGAGCAAGCAAACCCTTTGGTATACCATGGGCTGACTGGCAACCATCCAATCATCAGAATGGAAATAGATATGTGAAATATGATAAGGCCACCAATACATTGGTCGAAGGCAAAGAAGACAAAGACTTGGGTTTGGATGGAGATGTCATCAGCTCCGAGATCCATGGAGGAAGGAAAGGTTATGTCTACTGGGGCGCAGGATCAGATCTCATCTACACACTCAACGATAATGCAAAGGTTCGAGCCGGCGTGCGCTATGTGGGCAATGATGCTTCGAAAGACTCTTGGGTCAATTGCATCGGCAAAGGATTCGACGGCAAAGGCCATAAAAATTTGCTACTGTTCAGCACATCCATAGACTTCTCATTCTGATATCAACCATAAGTATCTGCATTTCCAAAGAGACTTCGATCTATCATAATTAGTTGTTTTGACAGCCATCTAGATGTTTATAGAATCCGTCAGTTGTGGATTTTGATTTTTCATTTAAATCTGACCCCTATGAACCGAATTTTAGAAGAAAATCTGGCCTTTCTTTCAATCTTACCGATGTGGCCGGAAAATTTGGCTATGCAGATGTGGGGGAAATTTTCAACCAATGGCTAGCCGCTCTGGCTCATGCCGGCCAAACTCTGTGGCATATTCCCACGCTACATAGATCAACCAATCCACATAGATTAACCATTTCCCATGGCCTGGCCTTTGATGAAGCCCTCATTTCTTTGGCAAATCTGCAAAGCCTTGGACTTCTAACCGAAGCTGAATCAACCGAGGCCGAAGAAAAAATTGCCAATACTAAGAATATTGATGAGATAACAACTTTGAGAAAAAAATACCTGGATCTCGTTTCGGCCAAATTCGATGATCGAGCCTCTAAAAACCTCTTGGCCGAATTGATGTCCTTTGAAAAAACCAATGAAAGCTGGCTAAATAATTATGCGCTATTCTATGCATTGAAACATATCTTTGCCGGTAAACCCTGGTGGCAATGGCCAGAAAAAATCAAAGACTTTGATCGAAAGGCCATTGAAGCGACCAGGAAACAACTATCCCTCCAAATCCGCAGCGCAGGCATATTGCAGTTCTTGCTGCACAAGCAGCTAGAGTCGGCAAAAAATGAAGCTAAAAAATTTGGAATAACACTGATCACTGACTTCAAAATATATGTGGAACAGGACAGTCCCGATGTGTGGACCAATCAAAATCTATTCTTTCTTGACCAAACAGGCCAATGTACCACTGTCGCTGGTATCCCCAGTTCTATGCTGTATCCTAATGGACTAAAGCTTGGCGCACCCACCTATCGCTGGAATAGGCATAGAGAATCCAACTATCACTGGTTCATCCAAAGACTTAAAAAAGAATTGCAAATTTTTGACTATGTGATCCTAGAAAATTTTCATGAACTGCTGGAAAGTTGGGAAATTCCCATTGCTGAAGCCAATCCAAACCACGGCCGATGGGTTCCAAGTGGCGGTGGCTCACTATTTGAAAAAATAAAAAATAGCTTCGAAAGTCCATTGCCAATCATCGCTTCGGAAACCTACTCCGATTTCAAATCAAAGAGAATAATAAATCGATTTAACTTTGCAAATCTACATGTGCTACAGTATGCCTTTGACGAGAAATTCGCCCATAAATTGCCAAAAAATTATGATGAAACCTGCCTGACAATCATCAGCGCCTCCAGAGAAAACTCTCTCATCAGTTGGCTCAACGAGTACTCACATTCATCAAAATTGCCAAAAATCATGAGAAAAGAATTCCAAGAATGTTTCGGATCCAATATAAATGAATCCACCTGGAAAGCCATAGATAAATTACTAAATTCCAATGCTGATGCGGTGATTCTGCCACTCTACGACCTGCTGCACATCTCCACAAAGGATACCAAAACCTATATTAATATAAATCCTACTGGATTTTTAAATAAATTAAAACAAAAACTAGGCGAAGCCACCATTGCAGCCCATAGAGCCAGCTTTCCAAATTAGGAATGCTTCCGGGCGGTACTATTCCAGTTCAATATAAAGAAAAGCATTCCACCCAAAGCACATAGGGCAAAAAATACCATGGTGGCATTCCATCCCCATACATCAACTATCCAAGCCACGCCAATGCCAGAAACTGCATGGCCCAATGCACCGAATGTGCCAGTCAGGCCGTTGGCAGCAGCCGCAGCCCTCTTCGATCCAAATTCCGCACCGGACAGACCAGCCAATGTCTGAGGTCCATAGATCAAAAACCCCATTATAAAGAGGAAAGCCATATTGACAAATTGCGATATGACCGATAGTTTCCAAAAAATTAGCAAAACAACTATCAGGGCTAACATGAAGTAAAAACAAGCCTGATTCCGCCTTCCTTTAAACATTTTATCGGACAGCCATCCAGCAAAAATTCCGCTAATCGCGCCGGCCACTTCAAATCCTGCAGCCTGCCAACCAGACATGGATACCGATGCCCCTCTAGCTTCCTGTAAAAACATCGGTGCCCAATTGAAAAATCCCATTCTTATTATATATACAAAAAAATTCGCAAAACATACATACCAGAGGGTACGATTGGGCAATATATGTTCAAAAAATATCTCTTTTAACGTCACATCTTCGCCTTTTCTATGGCCCATTTGCCTTGGTAAACCTTCTTTTTCTTCCACTGATGGCAACCCCATGGACTCCGGCGTATCACACAACTTCCAAAATAATAGACAAGCCACCGCCAACGATAGCAGACCAGAAACAATAAAAACCGATCGCCAACCGGAGATGTCCAGCAACCAAGAACCACCGACCAATATCGAAATGCTTCCAATCTTATGAGATAAACTTACAATTCCCCACTTGGTGCCAAGATCTTTAGGAGAATACCAGTGGGTCATCAATTTTGGTACCGGGGGCCAGCCAGTGGACTGAAAAATCGATCCCATCAAATAGAAGGCCACGATGGTAAACAAAGAACTGGAGAAGCCAGAAAATAATGAACATAGGGATGTACCAGCTAACCCTATGGCCATAAAATATTTAACTTTTGTTTTATCACAGATTACACCTCCGATAAATTTGCCACAGCCATAGATTAGCGATGACCAGGTGAATACCCATCCAATTTCCGATTTTGTACAGCCAAATTCGCTCTGCAACGCCGGACACACCACCTGTAAATTTTGACGAATAATATAAAATGAGGCATAGCCAGCAATCAACAAACTCAGAACCACCTTCCTCCAATAGGCATACTTCTGATCTATAATTCTTTCGTATTTAACGTCTTTAGATACATCAACGATACAATTTGTGGTCATTATATTTTAAACCTCCGCTCTAACCCATAGCATCACCCCATACAAATTCATTAATGTGAAAATAACCATTGATTGGCAATCCTTTTCGATAAATTTTAATAAATAGATATCTTGCCATTGAAATAAAACCGCATACATACTGTTTTTTCTGCCATACTTTTTTATGCTTTTACTTTTCCATTGACTTAGTTGTAAAAATTTAAATCCAATGCTCTAAATAGATAGAATTATCTTGACCTTAGCACATGCTATTTTAAGTTGCATCTAACAGAAGGTTGCAGAATAAGGGATTTTAAAAAAAACTCCTTGGGTAGTCTTGTTGTGATTTTTGTCAAGTTTATGAAAAGCAGTGCAGATATTTTAGCCGTACTTGAGTACATGGAAAGAGAAAAGGGTATTAATCGCAATGATATGATAAATACCATAGCCAACGCCATACGCACAGCTGCAATGAAAAGCATCAATGATACCCAGGATATACGCGTGGAAATAAATCCCAAAACAGGCCAACTTCACGCCTGGATGGTGATGGAAGTAGTTGATTCGGTGAGTGATATACAATCAGAGATTCACATATCCAAGGCCCGAGAAATAGATCCAACGCTGCAGGTAGGTGACATTTTTGAAAAGGAAATAGATCCGTCCTACCTTGGGAGAATAGCAGCTCAAAGCGCCAGACAGGCCATAGTTGGCGGCATAAGACATTTTGAAAAAGAAAAAATTTACGAAAGCTATAGAAGTCGCGTGGGCGATATTGTGACCTGCTCAGTACGCAGACACGATTCGGGTAATATCTATGTGGAATTGGACTCCAATGAGGCCGTCATGCCATACAAGGAACGCATTCCCGGTGAAGAATATATTTCTGGCGATAAAATAAGATGTTTATTGCTAAAAATAGACCAAACACCCCATGGCCCCGAATTGGTTGTCAGCCGAGCAAATAGCAAATTTGTAAGACGACTTCTTGAAATTGAAATCGCAGAGATAGCTGACGGAACTGTGGAAATAATGAGCATGGCGAGGGAACCAGGTTACAGAACGAAGATTGCTGTGCTGAGCAAAGATCCAAAGGTCGACGCCGTTGGTGCCTGCGTGGGCACAAGGGGAGTGAGAGTTCGAAGCATAGTCAAAGAATTAGGTGGCGAAAAGGTCGATGTAATAAGATACACCGATAGTCCAGAAGAATTTTTGAAAGAAGCCATCCATCCGGCCACTCCAAGGAATATCTCGGTGAATGACGATGATCGGCAGATCTATTTCGAGGTTTCGAACGATGACCTGGCCATTGCCATTGGCAAACGTGGCCTAAATGCTAAGCTCACATCTAAGTTAATGAACTGGAAATTAGATATCAGAAAACTAAATGACGGAAAATCATCGTCGATTTCAGAAAAAATAAGCCAGGCAGCCAAAGGACTCAATCATGTGCCAGGCATAGACGATGAAATGGCCAAAAGATTGGTATCCGCAGGGTTTGTCAGCGTAGAAGTATTCGATGACGTGGGTGTGGATGATTTATTAAATTCTGGATTTTCGGAAGAAGAAGCTTGTTTCGTTCTTGAAAAAATAAAACAGTTTGAACTATCGAACCAATGAAGCAGCTGTCGAATCGCAATAATGCTACGATGAAAACCAGAATAGTCTTGTCGTCCAGTGAATTTGATGGCATTGTTTGGAAACATAATTAATGAGCATCAGAGTTTACCAGTTGGCAAAAGAATTAGGATTAGAAAATAAGATCGTGATGACGATGTTATCGGAACGCGGTTTAAAAATAACCAGCCCATCCAATTCGGTACCAACCATCTATGCCGATGCACTCATTCGGGAACTTAATGTAGGAGCGTCAAAGACATCGGAAAACGAATTGCCAAGCAGTATCAAGCAGATGAAAAAAGAATCCACTCTCAGGGAAGAGGTTACGGTTGTCCATGTGGGAAATGAACCGGTGCGAAAGGTTTCCACATCGACCAGAAAAACTACAGTGACATTGCCAGCGGTTAGACCTGTGGCCACCAAAATTATTCGACCACCAGAAAAACCAATGATCTCTAAGCCAAGTACTTCTGTATTAACACCAAGCGTGTCTTTACCAGAAAAAGTCAAACCAAAGGAAAAGGCTAAAGAAGAAGAATCTAGGGTAAAAAATGATGCAACTATCAGCGACGAGGTAACGGTTTTAATTCCGAAGCCCAAGACAGCATCGGCCCATGAATCCGGAAACATGGCCTCAAAAACGCTGGCTCCAAAGATACCATCGGTAATTATTTCTCGGGCACCAGTCGCCACTTCAGCTGAAAAATCCAAGCCAAATAATGGTGAGATGCGTGTGGTGCAAATGCGTCCACCCATTATAGTTAAAGAACTTGCACCCATCATAAACCTAAAACCTTTTCAACTGATCTCCGAACTAATGAAGATTGGAGTATTTTCGTCGATGAATCAGTCCATTGGCGAAGATATTGCCATGAAAGTCGCAGCACTGCATGGATTTAGGTTAGATATTAAGCACAGAAATTCTGAGCAAAAAAATCCTGGAGCTAAGGCAGTTAGTAAACCCGTGGTCCAAAATGAAATACTGCCACGATCACCCATCGTCTGTGTACTGGGACATGTGGACCATGGTAAAACCACATTGCTGGACGCCATAAGGAAAACTAAAGTGGCCGAAGGAGAAGCTGGAGGAATCACACAACGCATTGGAGCTTACCAAGTTAACGTCGATGATAAAGGCATAACTTTCATAGATACGCCTGGCCATGCAGCGTTTTCCAAAATGCGTGAACGCGGCGCAGATGTCACCGATATAGCCATATTGGTGGTGGCTGCCGATGATGGATTCATGCCACAAACCGATGAGGCTCTGAGGTTTGCGAAAAAAGCAGGAGTCCCGGTGGTGGTCGCCATAAACAAGATGGACGTCTATGGCGCCAACATTGACAGAATTAAACAACAGATGCAGCAACGCGACATCGTGCCGGAAGAATGGGGAGGCGATACTCTATACGCGGCCGTGTCGGCAATCACTGGTCAAAAAATTGACGAATTGCTCAATCTGGTATTGCTACAGGCAGAAATGATGGATCTCAAAGCGGACTTTAAAGCCAATGCTTCTGGCGTGGTGATAGAATCCCAAATAGACGCTGGCAGAGGAACTTCCGCCACAGTAATAGTCAAAAATGGCATATTGAAGATCGGTTCGGTAATTATCTGCGGCGAGTGCTACTGCCGGGTAAGGGCAATGATCAATGACAACGGAAAAAATGTGAAGCAAGCCGCCCCGGCCACACCGGTCGTGGTCACCGGTTGGTCAGCAATACCAACGGCAGGAAGCAGTTTCGAAGAGGTGAAAAATGAAAAGGAAGCCAGGGAAATGGCAGAAGAATTCGCCACAGCAAAAAAACGAACCAAAGCTCCAAAAACCAAGTCGGACCAGATCGTTGACATAAAAAAATTGTTTGCAGCCATAGAATCCCAAAAACAGAAAACTCTCAACATCATTGTGAAATGCGACGTCAATGGCAGCATAGAAGCCGTCATCGAATGCTTTAAAACCATAAAAACCGAAAAGGTCTTGCTCAATATTTTATCGACCGACGTCGGAATCATAACAAAAAATGACATAAATATGGCCGATTCCACCGACGCCACCATCGTCGGATTCAACGTAAAATTGGACAACGAAGCAGCGGCTCTGGCTAAAAACAAGAGCGTAAAAATAATACAACATGACATAATCTACGAACTCGTAATCATGGTTCGCGATGCAATGGCCGACCTGCTTGATTTCGATCTCGTCGAAAACCATCTAGGCACGGCTCAAATTCGAAAACTTTTTACCGTTTCAAAGGCCACCGTCGCCGGGTGCATGGTCATCGATGGCCGCATACTTCGGGATAAACCAATGCGAGTTCATAGGAATAATAAAGTCATTTTCGATGGCAAAATAGAGTCCATGCGTCGCGAAAAAGATGATCAAACCGAAGTTAGGGCCGGCTTCGAATGCGGTATTAAGTCTAACGGGTTTAACGACTACGAAATCGGTGATCAAATCGAATGCTATGAAGTGCTACAACATCGTCAATCTCTCTAAACCATGAACCTACGAACGCAGAAAATCAGCGAACTAATCCGCCAAGAAATGGGGAATATTTTGCGCCAAGATTTTTGCGATGAGGCAAAAACCATAACCATTACCAATGCCATCATAGCCGATGATTTAAGATATTGCCGAATAACCTACGTGGCTCTCGGCCATAAAAATTTCGAGAA
Organism: Puniceicoccales bacterium; assembly: GCA_031255005.1. Taxonomy (NCBI): domain Bacteria; kingdom Pseudomonadati; phylum Verrucomicrobiota; class Opitutia; order Puniceicoccales; species Puniceicoccales bacterium. Next base: position 87,210 of record JAIRTH010000016.1, read on the forward strand.
AATTGCAGCTGGATTTTTTAAAAGAAATTCTGGAAAAATAAAACGAAAACTTGTAAAAAACATAAACATTAAGCATTTTCCTGAGCTAAGCTTCGAACTGGACAAATCCCTTGAAAAAGGCAATCATGTGCTAAAAATTTTAGATGGGATAGAATGAAAATCCTACGACTAGGCTTTATTATTCTAGGTTCTCTGCTACAGGCCTGCGCATCTGGACCAATCAATGACCAAGACACACTGTTGCCTTGGGCCAAACCAGCATCCTGGGAAAGTAATGGAACATTTTCTGTATCAAGCACTAAGGAGCACGGAGGAATAAATCCATAGCAATCTTCATGAAACCAAATTCTCTAGATAAATTACTCGAACAAGCCGAAAGACTCGACAAATCAACGTTACTTATCTTGGCAAAAAAGTTCCGCAGTCAACGCAATTTTTTTGGCTCCATCGTCGATGTGATCCGCGACGGCGTCGTAATAGTTGATAATGCCGGCAATATAACCTTCTCGAACCAATCGGCAACTGCTTTGCTTGGACTAACTAATTCAAAGAATGACAATATTTTCCGATACATCCATGGAGCAAAAATTTCAATGGATTCATCGCTGAGCACCACCGATGTGGAAATAAATTATCCGGTAAAATTGACCCTCAAGATATGTTCGATTCCATTCAGCGAGGGCTTTCAAAACATGAAAATTCTGATCCTGTCGGATGTAACCAATGATGTCCTACTGCACAAAAAAGAGCTGGAAGATGAACGCACTTCATCGATACTTTTATTGGCAGCCAGCATAGCGCACGAAATTGGTAACCCATTGAATTCCATCCACTTGCAACTCGAGCTATTGGAGCAAATTGTCAAAGAATGTACCACCGAAAAACAAATTTCCGAATCCATAGCAATATGCAAACAGGAAATTTTAAGACTAGATGGCATAATAAAAAATTTTCTCCAAGCCATAAAACCCACACCACCAGTCCTTGGAGATTTGGACGTATGCGATATCATAGAATCAGTTATCAAACTCATGCGCAGTGAGTTAGAAAACGCGAACATAGATCTATCATTGGATTTTGAGGAACATACAAAAATATCCGCCGATGCAGATCAACTCAAACAGATGTTCTTCAACGTATTAAAAAACTCCGCGGAAGCCATAGGTACCCATGGCAAAATCAGCATAAAAGTGTTCGCCGATGAAGAATTTTTAAAAATAGAAATTTCGGACAGCGGCATCGGCATAAATCCAAGAAATGTGGGCCATATTTTCGATCCATTTTTCACTTCCAAAAAAAATGGTAATGGCCTCGGCATGCTGATAATTCAGCGAATTCTCCGAGCCCATAATGCCAGGATGAACATATCAAGCCGCGAAAATAACGGCACCACGGTCATATTGGAATTTCCATTGAAAACCAAAAGAAGCAAAATGTTGATAACAAAATAGTTACTCATCTTCAAGTTTTAGTTTCAGAAAAAGCAACGCATCCAAGGCCACACCATGGTCAATCTCCCCCTGCCTTATCCTCTCCCATAGATGATGGACCGGTATGGTCAAAAACTCAATTTCCTCCAATCTATCCAGCGCTTGCCCAGTCACCAAACGACAATTTTCGATAAAAACCGTATAAAGTTTGTTGTCTTGAATGGCTGGATTTGGATAAATGGTCGTCAATAGCTGAGCATTTTCGCCTCTGAACCCAGTTTCTTCGAGCAATTCTCTCTCGGCGGCCATCACCGGATCCTCTCCGACTTCTATAATACCTCCAGGAATTTCCAACGATATGCGCTTGGTGCCGAATCGGAACTGCCTTATCAGCACTATGTTACGTTCTGGCGTCAGGGCCAAAACCTGAACCCAATCGGGACAATGTAAAACAAAAAATTCACCGGATCTGCCATCCTTTGGATGGATGCAATGTTCACGGCTAACTTTGAAAATACTGCAATCGAAGACAAATTGATTATCAATGACTTGCCATTTTTCAGGACCAATATTGCTCATAACTCCTAATATAAATGTCAGCTTTGCCACACTAAAGCAATAAAATTTACAATAAAATTTACAATAAAAATACTTTTGCATTGCCCAAGCCAATCCTAATCTCATCTTTATTGGCATGTTCGGCAGAAAACCGAAGAGACATAACTCAAGATTTTTATTGGAGTTTGAATCGCAACTATCTGATATTCAAGACAAAATCGATGATCTAGTGGAGCAATCGAAAACGTCTAAGCATGACTTCAGCAAAGAAATAAGTGAGCTCGAAACAGAACTATCCAGGCTGGAAATAACCACCTATTCAAACCTGACAATCTGGCAAAAAATTCAGATTGCAAGGCACCCTTATCGGCCCTATGCTATGGATTTTATAGATGGAATTTTCAGTAACTTCCAGGAATTTCACGGCGATAGGCTGTTCGGAGACGACAGGGCCATCGTCGGTGGCCCAGCTTTCTTGAACGGCCAACCCATCATGGTAATCGGCACTCAAAAAGGCCGGACACTTAACGAAAATATCTCTCGTAATTTTGGATGTCCCTATCCCGAAGGTTATCGTAAGGCTTTGCGACTAATGAAGTTAGCCGAAAAATTCTCCATGCCGATTGTGACCATAATCGATACACCCGGAGCCTATCCGGGCATAGGCTCCGAAGAGCGACACATGGCCGAGGCTCTGGCGGTCAATCTAAGAGAAATGAGCATCCTAGAGGTGCCAATAATCTCAGTGGTAATCGGCGAAGGCGGCT